>JAAYIO010000056.1 GCA_012523385.1 Methanomicrobiales archaeon | reverse complement strand
GGAGAAGAGGGACGCCTTGCTCTGATTACACAATGTGTGGATGTCAACATGGCCGGACGCTGCCCCACTGAACGCATTGCACACCGCCGTTTCCGTGATGTAATGACATGTTATGAGGATGAGAAGTGTGCCATGTTTGTGGGAACATTTGCCTCAAATATCGCACGGGTAAAGATGATTGCCGAGTGTGCACATGAGATTGGTCGTAAACCGGTGCTTCTTGGACGTTCAATGGAACGGTATTCCTCAACCGCAGAACAGATGAAACTTGTCGGATTTCCCCGTGGCATGACGATGCGTGGCAACCGCCGTACGGTTGACAAGATGTTTCGCACCATAATGAAGGAAGGGCGAGAGCAATACCTGCCGATCGTTACCGGAAGTCAGGGTGAACCGGGTGCGATTCTTACCCGTCTTGCCACAGGGCAGACGCCGTTTAAACTTGAGAAAGGGGATAAGATTCTCTATAGTGCAAAGGTTATCCCTAACCCCATGAATTATGGACAACGCCATACGCAGGAAGTACTGCTTCGTATGAAAGGCGCACGTATCTTTTCCGACCTGCACGTCAGTGGGCATGCATATCGGGAAGAGCACTACGAAGTGCTGCACCTGTTTAATCCCCAGCATGTTATTCCGTCTCACGGTGATATGGATATGACCGGAGAATATCTGAAACTTGCAGAAGACTGCGGGTATACTTTGAACAACGATGCCCATATCATGAGAAACGGGCAGAAACTAATCATAAATTAGGTGAAAAAGAGAATGGAACTTGATGCATATCTGGAAGGTGCTGCTGAACAAATCGATATTGTTCTGGACCGTGAATTCGGTTCATTGCCCGGAGTTCTGAATAAGGCAAGCGCCCACCTTATCCTTGCCGGAGGCAAGCGTCTGCGGCCGATTGTTGTGATGCTTGCAGCAGACCTTATCCAAAAGGGGACCTCACAGAGCATCCTGCCTGCAGCACTTGCGCTTGAAGTCACACACACCTTTACTCTTGTTCATGATGATATCATGGATGGAGATGTGGCACGCCGTGGTGTGCCTACGGTGCATACCAAATGGGATGAACCAACAGCAATTCTTGCCGGTGATGTGCTTTATGCACATGCATTTGAGCTAATTTGTGCCGCGATGGCATCTGACCTCGCAAAAGTCAGGTCAGTGAGCATCCTTGCGGGCGCTTGTGCTAATCTCTGTGACGGCCAGCATAAGGATATTCATTTCGGAAACCGGGATAACGTTACCGAGGAGGAATACATTGAGATGGTCTCCAAAAAAACAGGTGTCCTGTATGCGGCGTCAGCAGCCATCGGCGGAACGCTTGCCGAGGGCACTGCTCAGCAGGTTAACTCTCTGTATGAATGGGGCCTGAACAGTGGCATAGCATTTCAGATTCAGGATGACCTGATTGATCTCATGGCGGACTCTGCAACCAGTGGCAAAGACCGTGCATCTGACCTTCGTGAAGGGAAACAGACGCTTGTTGCAATTCTCGCAAGAGAAAAGGGAATTGATCTGACAAAGTACCGTAAACCTGCGCTGACTGATGCCGAGATTGATGAGGCTATCCATCTTCTTGAAGAATCGGGCGTTATTGCTGATGTCAGAAAGAAGGCTCTTGAACATGTTGAACAGGCAAAAACGACCCTTGATCAGTTCCCTGACAGTCAGGAAAAAGAAATTCTCATTCAGATAGCGAGTTATTTTGTTTCCCGAGGCTATTAAATAATGAATGAAGATTCCCGGGATTTTCTTTTTAAATATGCCCTTCAGAATGCAGTGATGCACAGCAATGTTCCGAAAGCCGGTGCGGTTCTTGGTGCACTCATGGGCAAGCACCCTGAACTCCGGCCGCATGTTCGGGAATATTCTGCACTCCTAAATGAGATCCTCGCTGAAATCGGAGCGATGACTCCCGATGAACGCAGGGTTCGTCTTGAGTCTCTTGCTCCTGAAATGCTTGAAAAAAAGGAGAAGCATAAGAGAGATACTGGCCTTCGCCCGCTCGAAAATGTCGGTGACAAAGGTGTCGTGATGCGTTTTGCGCCGAATCCTTCCGGCCCTCTTCACCTTGGTCATGCGCGTGCTGCATACCTGAATGATTACTATATCCGGCAGTATGGCGGCAAATACATTCTCCGTATTGAAGACACTGACCCGAAACGGGTGAGTGAAGAGAATTATCAGTTGGTTCTATCCGATGTAAAGTGGCTCGGTATTGAGGTGAGCGACATCATCTACCAGAGCGAACGGATGGATATCTATTACGACTACTGCGAGCAGTTGATTGCGATGGGTGGTGCGTATCTGTGCACCTGTGATGCAGAGATATTCAGGGATTTGAAAAACACCAAACAGGCATGCCCGTGCAGAAATCATACGGTTCCCGAGAATCTCTCGCTCTGGAAGGATATGCTTGCAGGTAAGTTTGAGGAAGGGCAGATAACCGTCCGGGTAAAGACGGATATCGAGCATCCTGACCCGGCCATGCGTGAGTTCTCTATCTTTAGAATTGTGGCAGATACCCCCCATCCGCGGTGTCATGCACGCGTATATCCTCTGATGAACTTCTCGGTAGCTGTTGACGATCATCTGCTGGGTATGACTCATGTCATCCGCGGCAAGGACCATATCGCAAACACCCGCCGGCAGAAGTACATTTATGATTATTTTGGTTGGGAACAGCCCACCTATTTCCATTATGGCAGGATGTCAATAGAGGACATTGTGCTTTCCACATCGGCCATGAAGGCGGGTATTGCCTCAGGGGAGTTTACCGGCTGGGATGACATTCATCTTGGCACACTGCGGGCAATTGCACGCAGAGGTTTCTCTCCTGAGGCGGTCAGGAATGCAATGATTGATATTGGCATTGGCCAGACCGATATCAATTTCTCGTGGGATAATCTGTTTGCCGCGAATAAAGCGATTGTCGACCCGATAGCAAGCCGGTATTTCTTTGTTCCAACCCCGGTGTTATGCCATATATCTGGCGCGACAGAGCACATTGCACATCCTCTTGTTAACCCCAATGATGAAGCACAGGGCACTCGTTCGTTGCGGTTTACGGGTGCGGTGTATCTGCCGGGAGATGAGCTTGAGGATGGCAAAATGCTCAGGCTTAAGGATCTCTTTAATGTCCGGGTAACAGAGACTCCCGATGGCTTTTCTCTGGAATACTGTGGTGATTCTTTGGATGCTGCACGAACAGAGCATGCACGTATTGTTCAGTGGCTTCCTCGCGAACAGGCGCTCAGATGTATGCTGCATACGCCTGAGGGTACAATCGAAGGGCTTTGTGAACCTGTCGTCACCCGCGAACTGAATGCGGTTGTTCAGTTTGAGCGGGTAGGATTTGCGCGGATTGATGAGGTATCTGAAACCGGGGTTTCAGCGTATTTCGCGCATAAATAATCCGCGGTAATACAAAGACTCATCTCCCTTACATCACCATTCTTTTAGCACGATGCCGAATCTAAATATCGCTGTACTCGGACCTCATGGGTACGCAAAAAATATTGGTAAAGCAGGCACAGAATCTGATATTACCTTTGTGAATCTGAAGAAGGATGATGACACGGTAACGATGATCGAAGCAACGCGGTATCCTGACCGGTTGGCACCCCTCTACTATGCGGTTGCCATGTCGGATGCCGCATTGGTGGTGATAGATGCGATCACGCCGATGCTCGGTGAGATGGTTATCATGCTCGATGTCATGGGCGTTACGAAAG
>JAAYIO010000055.1 GCA_012523385.1 Methanomicrobiales archaeon | reverse complement strand
TCGATGCTGCCGGGGCAGTGGTGGGAGTGTTCGGGATTATTACCCCGCAACTGGAAAAAGTTGTCATCCTTAGTGATGATATCATCCTGTATGAGAACACTGTTGAAATCGGAAATGCAGCGGTGAAAGCTCTCAAAGAGGAGGGTGCGGATATCATTATTGCACTCACCCATCAGGAAAAATATGATGATATTACGCTTGCTGAGTCGGTTCCGGGGATTGATCTGATCATTGGCGGCCACGACCATGCCGTCTGGAATGAGACAATAACCTTTGATGACGGCAGAAAGACTCTCATTGTGCATGCCGGAAGATATGGTGAAGAGATGGGTGCGGTTGACATTACGATGATTGACGGTGCTGTGACCCAAACTGCCATTCAGCAGTACACTATTACTGAGGATATGCCAGATGATGAAGCGATCACTGCGTATATTACCCCCTATTACAGCATGTATACCGAAAGCCTCTCAGAAAGCATTGGGAATTCCTCTGTCCCTCTTGATGTCCAGATTAAGACGTTGAGAACAGGGGAGACGAATGCAGGGAATTATATTACGGATGCCGTTTGCAGGAATGTTCCCGATGTTGATATCGCCTTCATTAGCGCAGGGTCAATACGGGGAGACTGCATCATTCCCTCCGGCGAGATTTCCTCTCTCACGTTACACGATATGTTCCCCTATGAAAATAGGATTGTAACGATTCAGATGACGGGGAATGAGGTAAAAGAGACGCTTGAACGGTCTGCATCTGCGTATGTCGTTGCCGGCGACGGATGCCCCGGTGCCCAACGGGTACGTTCAGGAGGATTTTTGCAGGTGTCAGGAGTGCAGTTTGTCCTCAATACAAAAGGAAATTCGTTCTGCATGGATTATGACACAGGGACAGTGATATCTGCGGGAGAACGGATAGAAGATCTGTTTGTTGTGACGGATACTGGCGATGCAGTGCCGATTGGGATGGATACGACCTACACAGTTGCCTTGACTGACTACGTAGCAGGCGGAGGGGACGGGTATATTTATGTTGCAGAGATGCCTGATGACAAGAAATTTGACACTGCGATGAATTTGATGGAGATTGTTGCAGATGACATTGGGAGGAATTCTCCGATTTCACCAGTAATGGATGGTAGGATTACGATTGCGTGATTCGGGGGTTTGAGAAAAGAACCCGCTATTTCTTTATTTTTTTATCTGATTTTCTTATTTTTTGGAGGCGAGGATTCGTCCACCTTGCACAATTCCCATTTAGATGAAGCGTTCGGTTATTTTCATCTAATTCTTGACCAGAACAGACAAAAATACCCGGCATCCGTTCTTCTGAAGAGAATTCAGGCAGAGAAAAAGGGGCGGGCTGCGAAGGGTAAGGGCAAGAAGAAATAGCTGGAAGAACAGAATAGAGAAGAGAAGAAACAGGCAAAAATCTGTTTCGAGCCAACGGCCCTGAAACATAAAAGGTTCTGCCGGTGTTTTCATCTTTTCGTGTTTTCGTATTATCATCATTTCATTCATTTTCATACGTTTTCATACGTTTTCATACGTTTTCATCTGCGAATGAAAATGAGAATACGCCAATATTAACCTTTATTTTGCATTTCCATCGCACTTGTGCGATATTGGTTCTACGTTTTCATTTACCCCGGAATCACAGAGACACACACATACCCCGCTGCACATATCACACACACTGAATGTTCTCTCAATCTGATGAAAACATACTCTACTCTCTGTACACTTCTCTCTATATTGTACTTAATACGTAAATAAGCCACAATATGGCCCTCCTTCAGAGCCATCCCATTTTCATTTACAGATGAAAATGAGATGAAAACGAATGAAAATATGAAAACGTGAAAGCAGCGGGAACTGACCAGATGACCATCATTCATTCCTCTGGTGTATGAATATTCGACCTCTGTTTTCTACGAGCCAAAATGGGATTCTTGCTCACTGTTCGGAATGCCAAACATATGTTCGTATCTACGAACAATCACTCGTGAATTATATCACATATCAGGCATACTAAAAAGTATTACCCACCAAGATTCATTCGAAGTCTGCTCAAATATAAAATTTTGGGGGTTTTGATGAGAAACCACCCACTCATTCGATACAAATTATTATATCCATTAGTGGGATAAGTGACTCATTAGTAAATCCACATGAAACCAGAAAACTCCCCCCTCTCCAACCTGACAGAGGGGAAAAACCTCACCAAAATTTGTCAGAAATACGATGTGATGCAGATGATTATCTTTGGGTCTGCCGTTCGTCCTGGTTTTGATCCGGATAAAAGCGATATTGATATTCTGGTTTCATTTAAACCGATGACTCCCTCAGAACATGCCGACGCGTATTTCGGTCTTCTTGAAGAACTTGAAACCATATTTGGTCGCAATGTTGACCTGCTGGAAGAAATTGCGGTAAAAAATCCCTATCTTAAAAAGAGCATTGACAATTCAGGAGTTGTGATATATGCCTCATCATCATCCTAAAAAATACCTCTACGACATTCATGAATCCACCCGGAACATACTGGATTTTGTATCAGAAAAAACATTTGCGGATTATTCATCCAGTTTAATGCTGAAATCTGCTGTTGAAAGACAGTTTGAGACCATAGGAGAAGCCCTTAAACAGCTCATTAAGAGATATCCTGAATATAAATCTGAGATAACAAACCCTTCAAGAATAATTGCATTCAGAAACAGGCTCATACATGGATATTCCAGCGTCTCGGATGAAGTGGCCTGGGGAATCATTGAAAAGGATCTCCCTATCCTGAATACTGAAACAATGATTCTGTTAAAAAAAGAGACTCAGGAACCCCAGAATCCCATTCCAACACGGTAAAATAGTTATACGGGAACAGCGATAATCGGACGAGAGCCTCGAAGACACGGAGAAACTCCCCGAACCGGATATCATCGCAGGCGAGATTGCAGAAAACCTTTAGACGGTAATTAAACAGGTTTCATTGATATATGATGATCTAAAAGAGGAATGAGAAAAATATTATTTTTAGGGGTGATTACATCCCCTTTCTCAGGTGTGCCTGACGACCGCTCTGCTCATCCATCAACGTCTTCTTTTTCCCACCAGATATGGGCCCGCCACCCGGTACGGTAATCCGCAAACCTGCCGTCGTCCTTCGGTTCCATTGTTTCAGCAAGGTAGGTTCGAAGAATTACCACCTCTTCAGAGGAGAAGTCATCCCGTTCCAACATCCAGACAACAGCGTCATCGACGGTATCGTAGATGCGGCGGCTCAAAACCTTTTTTATTGACACATCAGCGTAAATCCCCATTGCATGAAGAATATTGACGATATAAAGATAATCAGGACTAAACCGTGCCTCTCTGTCGCGACCGAGGCGGCAAAGAAGCTCTGCATCCATCGGGTGGCGCGTTTCTCCGGCAAACCAGAGGATATGGACGGCACGGCGGGCAGCGGCATTGATCTTTTCAAGTTCTGTTGCCAGATCTTCAAACCCGAGGGAGTTTGATGCAAAAACGACATCATGTACCGGAATGTCTTGTCCTACAACAACATCCTCCCACCGTTTACGAACAACCGAATAATTGGATAACCCCGCCTGTGCCATGCCCTCTTCCAGATATGCAAGCATCCCTGTGGAAGGGTCGAGTGCAGTGACATGGGAGACGCGGCGGGCCATCGGCACCGCAAACCTGCCCGTGCCAGCGCCCATATCCAAAACAGTATCTGTGGGCAGAAGATTGAGCGCATCAATCTGTTCTTCAATCTCTGCTGATGAACGAGAGGTCGCCTGATGGAAGGAAGCGGCCCTCTTGTCCCAGTCTTTTGAGCGGCCACCCTGACGCTGTTGAAGCAGTCGCCAGAGTTCGTTGTAATTGACAATGGGGATCATATCTGCCGGGCCTTAGAAAAGATCAGGTCGTTTGCATATTTATCGAAGACATCGTCAACACGGCGGGACGCGACAATGACATTATTTTCTTCATTTTCCATATTGATACTGATGAATCTGTCAGGATAAAGGGTTTTTGCCATAAAGAACTGACTTCCTCTCCAATAAAATAAGGTCATATACAAACGCAGAATTACCCCCACATTCGTATTCAACTATTGAAAAAAACGATATTACTTCTGCGATCTTCGTTTCCACCACGAAAGCCTAAGGAATGCAAGTTCCCCCCGGACATATTCCGTCCAGGCATGCGTCTCCTCTGCCAACTGGATGGTTTGTGCCTCATCTGCATCCAATCGGGTGTCGTGGTAGTGTATCCACGCGTCCACCGCCAGCATCTGTTCCTGGAGCGTAGCCACCTGATCTTCAAGCTGTCCAATTCGTTCCCGGAATGCTTCCCGGTCAGCATGGGCGGCATTCTCAAGTTTTGTAAGCCTATCCGCAAATCGGGAGAACTGCTTGCCCTGCATTGCAACAGTATTGATAAGATGCGTCGGCACCCGACCTGCAGGAACTTTTTCGCCGGTTGTGGCCCTCTCCGTCTTTTTTTCTTCGTCGCGTGATCGTGATATACTACCCAGGCGGGACTGAGTATCGGTTTGTGCTTTCTTGTTCACTACCGGCCCGCCCGTCTCATCATTTCCTTGAAATGATACAGATTTTCCTCTGCCCTCTTCCTTTGCAATAGCAGTAAATAGGGAGGCCGCCTTTTCGTTGTACACCTGAATCCGACCCAATTTCTGCGAAGGAATCCGTTTGCCATGCCTCTGTGCAATATCACGTATCTCTTCCTCGGGAAGCCCGGTGATCTCGGCGATATCTGCGGCCTTCAGTATTTTTTCGCTCGGTGGTTTCATTCGATATTTCCTCCGGTGCACAAACTGCATGGAAAAACCGGAAATTTCATTTGAGTATTTCTTTACCGGCATACATTAATCCTTTCTTCACGTATTTTGAGGAATGGGTTTATCTCACCAGGTGCTTCCCGGCATCGGAACCAAATATGAACTTGAAACTGAGAGCGGAGATATCATCTCTATCATCTTCATGCCAAACGGTAGCGCTCAAATGTATACCCAGCCAGCGCGGAGTCCGAACAGTTGTGCAATAGATCTAAGTCCGATGGAGACACGGCGAATGGGCAATGTACTTACTGGTGCAATTATGGAGGCAGAAGAAGAGGGAGTTGAGATTGCATTTTCTGCTCTTGCTGACCTCAGAATTGTAGTACATACCTATATCCTCAATGCACAACTCTCCGGGAAAACAATCGCGGATCTAAATATCCGCTCCCGAACAGGAGTAACCATTCTTGCGGTCTCCCGTAAGGGAGAGAATACGGTTAACCCTGGCCCTGACTTCCTAATTAAGAAAAGCGATGCCGTCGTTGTCATAGGGGAGTCAGACCAGATCCATGCATTTGAGAAAGAGTTTATGGAGTAGACACGATGGATGAAATCGCCATTGCACTTGCTGCATGTGTACTAGTAGCGCTCCTTTGCAGGCGGTATGCTCTTCCTCCGATTCCGTTCTAAATCATCACCGGACTGCTCTTAGGGACGGCAGGTCTTGGCCTCGTAAAGGAGTCCGAGGTATCACAATGGATTGCTCACATGGGACTGTTATTTCTGCTCTTTACCATGGGCCTCCATATTCATCCCGGTGAGGTGGCAAAACGGCGGGGTTCATTCGTCATTTCCGGATTGATTGATCTCGTAGTCAACTTCACTGCCGGATTTGCAGTCGCGTTTCTTATCGGTCTGCCCTTCTTTGATGGAGTGGTGCTTGCCGGAGCCTTCTACATATCAAGTTCCGCTATTGCGCTCTCATCACTTATTGACAACCGGAAACTTGGATTTCGGGAATCAGATACCATCATCTGGCTCATGGTCTTTGAAGATATTGCACTGATAGCACTCTTAATCCTCTTAACAGCGCAGGAAGTATCGCCACTTCGCACGATCGGAATTATTGCCATTGCAGCAATTCTTGCCTTTAGCGCCGCAAAAATTCTTCAGGAACCTCTCAAGGAGTTTTTTGCGCGGGAAGATGAACTTCCCATACTCGTTGTTTTCCTTGCAGTCTTGCTTGCAATTGCGGTATCAGAGGTAACAGCAGTTCCTGACAGCCTGTTTGTTATTATTCTTGGTTCCGCTATCTCCTTTGCAGCAGCAGAACGTGCCGAAGTGATTGCCCGTCCCTTTAGAGAGGTATTCCTTGTCGTTTTCTTTGTATTTTTTGGGATATCAGTCAACTTTGCCGGAGTGCCCTCTCTTGTCATCCTTGCGGCGGTGATTGCTCTCGCCGTGATCACCAAACTCATCTCCGGTCTGATGGTCGGAAAGGCGATTCATGGAAGATATCGCTCGGGAATTGATATATGGGCAGATACCACATCACGAGGGGAATTCTCGATTCTTCTGGCATTATTATACGGGTCTCCCGCCGTAGTCCCCATGGTTGCTGCAATGGTCGTCATCACATCGTTCATTGGTTCATTTACCGGTAAATACAGCGTGCAAATGAAGATGTTGTTTGGGCGCATTTCCGCTGGGAAATAGTGCCGAATTTACCCAACCAAATTTATTTATAAGGTCATCAAAGAATATATCGTAGCTATCTCGTGAATGTGATACGATGAAACAACTGTCAGTGGTATATATAAACAGCCGCAAATCCGCTGATTTTGAGAACCAGAAAATAGAAATTGAAAATTTCTGTAAATATCGATTTGATATAGACCGTGTTTTTCATGACAATCAGCCTCCTGCGGTTCCGGCCTCGAATCGTCCGGAATTCGTAGAGATGCTTAATTATTGTGAAAAAAATGGCATTCCAAATATTATTTTCCATGATTTAGAGGCCACACTAACCTATTCTGATGTATTCATCAACGGACTCTCGTTGATATTGAAAAACGGAGCGCTTCCTTATTGGGCAGTGGGAGACTTCATTTCAGGCGGGTATGACAGTGATGAACGGCGAAAGGCTGTTGGTGCCTTTTTCCATTATCTAAACCACTTTTCAGCCCAAAAAATACTGGTAAAGCTAAACAAAAAAACCAGCGAGGTCCCTAACCGGCGGCCGGGTCGTCCACCGGCACTGGATGAAAAAGGAATATCCGATCTATTGGCAGCACGGCGGTCAGGAAAGACCATTGGCGATGTATGCCGGATCTTCAATGTCTCCCGAAGCACCGTCAGTAAGATTCTTCGTAATTATCCTGAACTGAAAGGTGAATGGAAAGGCTCCATTTCACCGAAAAAGTGAGTCTTGATATATTTTTACCATCAGAACAAACGAAAGATACAATAATTCCGGTATCGGTGTTCATACTGGGCAAAATCTGCAAGAATGTTAGGACGATTCCCCAGTTCAAGCATACGTGAAGCGAGGGCATCCATTCCACACGTCCGTTCAATAATTATACGAAGTTCATCATTGACCTGAAATAGCGGTTCCTTCCCGACAGCCTCTAAGGCATCTGAAGGGTATGCATCAATGCCGAAATATTCAAAGATAGACTCAAGCGCGATGACCCACACACGCTCTGATATTGCTTTTCGTGCTGCCTCTTCTGCTTCATCCTCGCTCAGTACCAGATATGCCTGTTCCCTGTCACAGTAATATGCAGGATACCCATAGAGTCTGCCAGATGATCGGGTGATACAATCAACGGATACATCGAGAAAATCTGCTAAAATCTCTCTTAGTAAATCTGTTTCTGTAATGCTCAATGCATCATCCCCTAATGGTTGGTTTGACCGCGGACCGCTGAAAAGGTCTATTGTCATTCACTATGTGTGATGCACAGGGTAAAAAAGGGTATTAGAATACTATCCGCTGAAGTGCATGCAATGCCATCTGGCGATAGGTTTCCGGATTATTTGCATAAAATTCCTGAGCCTTTTTGCTGTCGTCCGTCTGGCCGAAAACATCCGCACGGTCAAGCGTCTGACCTGCTGTTTCATCGACCCATTTCCGGTAGGTATCCTCATCAATCTCAGCAGCAGCTTCCGCCCGGATTGAAACAAAGGTAGCCCCATCGGGGGTGTCACGTGCCTGAGGTTTGCCAACGACTGCCACCCATGCACTCTCATCAATGCGCGAAATCTGCTGTTTGGCTTCGGGCTGGTATATACCGGCACTGACAAAGAATACCCCAGTTGGATCCTGTACCCGCACCGAATAAAAGGTATTTTCGTCCCCTTTCAGCTCTTTACGGATCACCTGTCCACAGAAGAATATACGGTTGCACCGTATGCCGCTGGGGAGCATGACATAGACCGGACTCTTCTCGTCCTCCCCATCCTTAAATGTGAGACGGACCTCCCGCACTTCTGCTGCAAATGCTCTCCGGGCGGGTTCACGCTGGTAGCGTCGTTGGGTATCTGTGGGGGTGCTCATGAGAGATCCCCTCCTTTTTTGCCTTCAGCCCGATTTATCAGCATCGCATGTTCTCCCTGATCATAGGTCATAAACTTCACCGATTCACCATCACGCACAAGGAGCGTGCCTTCAATATCCGAGCCATTACAGGTGACATATCTCCCGATCAAACGCTCCTGGAACTGCATGAATACATCATCCGGTCCAAGCGGTGAGTTCTCTGCAAGTTCAATTGCTTTTTCAAGAGTAAGGCCGGTTACTTTCTCAACCGCATCCCGCTGCATGATGACATTGTGTGCGGTAATGCCGTCATCAACGACACCGGTTATCCTAAGGTCATACCGGAAATCCTGCTGCATTTCATGTATAGGACAGAAATTCTGGCGCGATAAAGCACGGTTGCATCCTTCTACCCGGCACCGTTTAATCAGGCCCGAGCCTGCACTCATCTGCACGACAGCACCGGAGACAGTGTCACTACGTGCATCACTTCCGACTTCAATATCGGCACCTTCCTCCTCAAGGATGGTGGCTCCGGAGAGATTCAATGAATATCGTTCGTTGTATTCATCGACCCCTGCATAATAGATGGTATAGACCTTATCCACCTCAAGTGCGGTCTCATCCGGCGTTCCGTCCCGGTTCTTCCAGAGCACAAATTTCATCCGGCTGGTTTCATCCCCAACAAGTCCCGTCTGGAGCATCCATTCGCTACGCACCTCCCAGTTGTCGAGCATCTTGACTCGCACGCAAGCTACCCCGGGCGTGAGGTCTGCGAGGGGGGTGATGACGGGATTTAAGAAGCGGTCTTCTGCAATAGGGGTGATTTTTGTACCGGAGTGAATCTTCATGCTGGGTGCACTGCGGTACTCATCAATAGTTGCGCTCTCAAACCTGTACCAGCGGTGTTCTTCAAGTGGCTCTGCCCCGGCTTTTTCCCAGATAACGAAGTCTATTGCACCGCTTGCATCTGCAATGATGCCTTTCTGTGCAATGGAAGCACTGGGCGGTGACTGAAGTGTGACAATCTTTCCTTCGATGGTCACCCAATCATTTGGTTTTACGGATGCGATATCACTGACTACATCAGTATTGTCTGCGCCGATTTTCAGTGCTGCTGCCATCTCATCGGCGGCTGATGAAACCATCTTTCCGGTATCTTCAATTGGCGTTATTGTCGTCCCAGAATGAAGCTTCAGACTCATCCTTTCTTTGTAAAGGTCTGCAACGGCAGATTCAATTTTGTACCAGTTTCCTTGTTCCAGCGGAGTTAGCTCAGCTTTGCTCCACATGACAAATTCAATGGCACCTGTAGCATCTGCGATGATCCCCCGCTGTGCGATGGCGGGATTGCCCCCTGCTGATATTTTGGTCACTTTTCCTTCAATAGTGGCCCACTCATCGTGCGTTAAAGATGCGATTGTTTTGAGGTCTGGGCTCCCTTTGGAAGATCCGGATATTTTTTCAGCCATCTGATGCCAATCCTGACTGACCTCACATTCCATCTCAGGGATCGTGACCACTTTGGTGCCTGAGTGCAATTTGACATTATTGGTATCTTTGAAGGTATCTACAACACAGGATTCTATCCTGTACCATGTATTCTCTTCGAGTGGTATGAGCTGAGCTTTTTCCCAGACAACAAACTCTATCGCACCGCTCTTATCTGCAATGACTCCCCGCTGTGCAATGGATGGGTTTCCTCCGGCAACAACTTTGACAACCTTTCCCTCAATGGTTGCCCACTCTTCGGGTTTGAGAGATCCGATGGATTTTAGTTCGTCTGAACCTTTAGACTTCACATCCACGTTCTCTGCCATCTGATGCCAATCCTGACTGACAACCCGGCTCATCCCCGGCACCGGGACCACTTTTGTGCCCGAATGCAGTTTAACACTGAGTTTCTCCCTGAATTCATCTGCAACACAGGATTCAATCCTGTACCATGCATTTTCCTCAAGAGGCGTAAGCTGCGCTTTTACCCAGATGACAAATTCTACGGCACCGCTCTCATCTGCAATAATGCCCCGCTGTGCGATGGCAGGATTACCTCCGGGAGCAAGCATCACTACCTTTCCCTCAATGGTGGCCCAGTCATTGGCCTTGAGTTCGGCGATATTCTTTTTATCTTCTGCTTCACGCTGTATGGTGATCTGCTGTTCACGCATGATCTCATTTGTTACCTGGCGTTCGGCATCCTCTGGTGGAATAAGAAACTCGTTTATCAGGAGACGGAGTTTTGCCTGAATGTTATTTGTATCCGGCTTTCCCCCCCGTTCTTCAATAGTTTTGGAGATTCTTTCTGCTGTTTGAGTAATTTGATCCATTTTACATCTCCGTGGTTTTTTTAGTATGTAGTGTTCATCAAGCGATACATAAACCTGTTCGGTTTGATATGGGGTAGCACAAACTGATGATTAATACTTCTCCGTGCGGTGCGAAAGTGATCGGGAACAGGCAATAATGATATAAAATAAATACTACGAATGTCAAACAAAAGGGCCATGACAGTTACCGCAGACAGCACTATAGCAGATGTATTAAAAGAAAAGCCGGAAGCACCAGATATCCTTTTCAGATTTGGAATGGGGTGTATCGGCTGTGCTTTGGCAAACGGAGAAACCCTGAGACAGGCAGCACTTGGTCACGGAATCCCCCTTGCTGAGCTTCTTGAAGCTCTCGGAATGGAAGAATAAATACAATTATTCGTTTTCTTTTCCTTTTTTTCGTAGTAATGTAAGTTCTTCGAGGGTTGCCTCAGGATGCGCTGTAAGGTAGTCTGCAACAGCCGGAACATGGACGAGAGTACATCCTTCGCATGACCAGATTCTCCCCTGATTTTCCCTCTCCAACCATTTCCCCAATGATTCATCATTACATGGGTAAAGAGGACAGTAGCAGAAGTCACATCGTTGACCCGCACACGATGGGTGGCAGGGATAATACGGACATCCATCAGGGTTCCATCGTGACCAGCGATCCCCATTGATAGAACTGTGGATGTAGAATGCCGGTATTCGTGGAAGTTTAGTTTCACTCACTGCCCATATTTCAGGGATGCCATAAGCAATTGTTTCAGATATGAGGGTCTGTGCCCGCGATAGTCGCTCATGAAGATTGGGCGACTCTTGCATTCCCTCAAAACACATAAAGACAGAATTTCTCTCAGAATGGCCGTCAGGATACCCTGCTGTGGTAAAGGCTTTCTGCACGGCCTCTTCAGCAGTCGCCTGAAGTGTTCTGAGTCCTGGTACCGAAAACGGCTCACGGGAATAGATAATGGTAGTAACTGTTCCGGGGGCCCCTTCTGCTCTACCGAGGGCTGCAAGAATAAAAATCATAATCCCATCATATGCAAAGATGCAGAACCGGTCGATGGGAGTCGTAACAGGTAGAGTAAATGCGCCCTCTTTGTATCCATTTTTCCTGAGGAGTGTCTCAAAAATGAGATCATTCTGTTCTTTTGTATTGGATTGGGGCAGATGATTGGCGATGATGGTTGATATGTGAGGAAGGGTGCCCTCCTCGCCCTTACCCTCCCTCTGCACGCCCGCCCTGAGCATCGTAAACGCGCCGCGGATAAAGAATGCCCCATCTTTGATAAAATACCGCATATATGAATATATCTTTAACCAGAGTTGAAAAACGCTGTGAATGAGTGAAAAGAATATCGGGTAGCCTTTTAGGCAACAGTATAACGGGAACGGTCTTTGAGCTCCTGCTGTTTGCCCTGATTCCATCCGGCTACATCTGCCAGATATCCGGTCACACGGGAGACCTGAGATACATCATGACTCCCGCATTCCGGACAGACTGGCTGGCCACAGAGGGGGCAGTATTCAATAGTCTCTGTGATACTGTGGGTGCAGTGGCAGTGGTCAAGCGGGCACATGATCACCAGCTGTGTTTCACCACAGGCGGGGCAGGGTGTGTCATCGACGACATGGTAACAGGTGTGGCACTTGTACTTGCGTTCTTCAACGGGGATATCTTCAAGAGTGGGATATTTATCTTTAAGGCTGAGTTGTTCCGTCGTCCAGTTCATAGGGATCTTTTCAGCCACTTGGTTTATAAAATTATGGGTTGTGCTATCCGGAATAATCTCTGATTTATGCTTCAGTGTCCGATGGACGTATTCTTCCGGCTTTTGCGTAAAAAATTTTCATTTCGTTAAATAATGGAAGAAAAATGTGCAACGCCTCACCACCCGCTGTTTTCGGTGTCAGCCAACAGAAACAAACGGCATCAAAAGAGGAATTGCCTCAGGTGACTCATAGGGATCATCACCAACAGGCCATGACGGCCTGTTTTTCAGAATCGGTCACTCATCATCGGCGGTATTGGGCATAGGCGCGTGCGGCCTCTGCCAGGTTCTCTGCAGTGTAGATTGACCGCCCCACGATCATGCCATCGATCAGGGAGGCAATGACTGCAGGGTCACCACCCTGTGCACCGACACCGGGCGAGAGAATCTTTCTCTCTCCAATAATGGTGCGCAGTGCCGCTACGCGCTCAGGGCGGGTGGCAGGTGCAATAATGCCATGAGCACCACAATCGACTGCCATCCGGGCCATGCGTTCAGCATTGGTTCCGCTTAAATATTCAAGGGCACCGGGATGGCTCATCTCTGTTACGACATAGCACTCTCCACCAGCATCATCAGCTGCTTCCACACAGGCAGTTACAGAATCACTCCCGCAAAATCCCTGACAGATAATGGCAGAGAATCCAGCCGCAAAGACCTGCTCTGCAATCAGCCGGTTGGTGTTCGGGATGTCAGCCACTTTAAAATCAGCGATGAGAGGGAGGCCAAACTCGCTCAGGGAACCTGCAATACCAAGACCTGCGGCAAGCACCAGCGGATATCCTATCTTTATTGCATCCAGATGCGGGGCCGTTGCCTCTGCCACCCTGAGTGCTTCCTCGCGACTGAGGACGTCCAGCGCAAGAATCAGATCAGGCATGCTCAATCCGTTCCCGCATCGCTGCAATGATCAAAGGCAACGTAATGGTGGCATCGCCATAGACCGTCTGGGCATGTGCTTCACCCGTTACCTTACCCCATGATTTTGCCTCGGCCAGTGTGGCACCGGAGAGCCCGCCAAGATCAGGCCGGTCGCCGGTTAACTGAACAGCATAATCAAAGCCCTTTGGTGTCATGAGCATGCTCTGGAAGATATAGTTCTTGGGCACACCGCCGCCGATCAGAAAGGCCCCAGCCTTTTTTGCGTTGAAACAGATATCCATCATCTGGCTCATATCGCCAAATGCATCAATCGTTACCTTGTGCATCTGGTTAAAAAGCCAATATTGGAGACCAATCATGGAATCCTGAATAGCCGGACAGTATATGGGAATATCCATCTCTGCTGCTGCCGAAAGAATGCCGGTATCAAGGTGTTTGCCAAGGTGACGGAGCAGACCGGATATCGAGAGAGTAGTGCCGTCCTCGAGTTCTTCGAGAGTCTCCTGCATAAACTCTTCAAACCGTACGAAGGCGTCAGATGGGAGGTAAATATCGTAAATCCGGTTAATCTCCTCTTCATAGAGTTCATCGTCATCACAGATCTCGGTGCCGTGATAGTGGAAG
>JAAYIO010000054.1 GCA_012523385.1 Methanomicrobiales archaeon | reverse complement strand
TTCCTCGCCCGGTGATCAGGTACTGGCATTATGACGGCTTGCTCCTGGATTGGTTTGAAAGAAGTGGACATCCTAAAAGTATATAATATCAATGATTTCTGTTACAATAAATGGTTGGGTTGATACACGGTCATAATCCTGAAAAGGGAGACCGGGCAGGCTGCATAAACCGGGGTCTATGCCGGTTCTGCCAGCCTGGATAAGGTGATGTGATTTTGGATTCTCCATAGGGGCTGTTGCTTAGTTCAAAAGGCAGCTCTTACAAACCATTCAGTCGAATGAAATTCTTTTGACAACCATCTGAACAAACGATCGTAAATCCCTGTAGCATCGTGAATTTCCATCCCATTATTTTCCATACAGTGACTCATTCACTCTTTTCTCCATACCCGCTTCACGCTGTTTCAGGGTTTTGATATCCGGTTTCCCGTCCCCGTAGAAATGAAAGAGTGCGTAAAGAAATTTTACCGTGATGTCCATCACTTCCGGTATGAACCTCACCTCAAGCGTCGTGTCCCCCACAAGACCTTTGATTGAAAAACAGTCCTTTTTTTCAAATTTGTAGAACCCTTCCCCAACATTGGGGAGGATTTCCACATGCCCGAAGTTCTTAAGAAAGAGAAAGAAATCCTCGGTCACCGGGTCGCTGAGGAGAAATTCCTTCATCCGGGTGCCGTCCGCACAGGATTTATGCCTGATTGAGCGAAGAATTCGCACCCTGTGCCACCTCCCGTATCGCTTTTACTGCCACCCGGCATTCCCCATCGGTCGTGAACCATGAGGGGCTGACTCGCACACATCCTTTCCCGTTGGTGAGCGTCTTATGCACCAGAGGGGCACAGTGCAGCCCGGTTCGGGAAATCACCCCATACGCACGGGCCAGAACGAACCCGACATCATCGTTCTCCATGCCTTCGATGTTGAACGCAATAATGGGGAGTTCCGGTGTTTCATTATAGATGATGATGTTTGGTTCTTTTTTGAGTTCAGATATGATATACGCCGCCTGTTGCTCGCCTTTTTTGGCAATCGCAGCGGTGCCTGCGGAACAGACAAATGCAATTCCTGCTGCAAGTGCTGCAAGTCCCGGGTAGTTGTGCGTCCCTATTTCATATTTATCCGGCATCTCATCCGGCTGGAAAAGGGAGAATGAATCAGTTCCTGTTCCGCCATACCGCACCGTTCCCACCCGGCTCGGGTCGCGGATATAGAATCCCCCGGTGCCCGGCACACCAAAAAGCGCTTTGTGGCCGGTAAAGATAAAGGCGTCAACCGGAAGATTCCCCAGATCAACCGGCATATGCCCCGCAGTCTGTGCCCCGTCAACGATGAAATAAATGCCACGTTCATGGAGAATTTCACCGATGGCATGAATATCCTGCACCGAACCGAGCACATTGCTCCCATGACTCATGACCACAAGCCGGGTCTCCGGGCAAATGGCGGCCCGAACAACATCCGGGGAGATCTTAGCGTTCTCAAACGGAACGACGGTGAGCGTAATACGCCCTGCCCGTTCCAGTTCATGGAGCGGACGCAGCACCGAATTGTGATCCAGTGCGGTGGTGATGACATGGCAGGGCCCTTCCGCACTGGCGATAAATCCGGGTATGAGGATATTGAGGGCGTCTGTGGCATTATGCGTAAAAACCCAGTTTTCCCCCGGGCCGGTATGAAAGAGCTGAACCAGTGCCTCACGCGCCTGAGTGATATAATCCTCTCCTTCACTCCCCGCCGTCCGCCCGGAGCCAAACACCGGTTGGGCAAGGGACCGGGTTATTGCCATACAAACCTCGGGGGGTTTCGGCCAGCTTGTCGCGGCATTATTTAGGTATATCATATCTGAAGGGTGGTTTTTCAGCATCGCCTATATTGTCCTCCTGTCTTGTAATCATCCGGGATCAACAATAAATATGTCTGTTTTCGAGAGAGGC
>JAAYIO010000053.1 GCA_012523385.1 Methanomicrobiales archaeon | reverse complement strand
CAGTTTGGCCTCTTCCCGGATGGATGTGATGACCGTGTTGCCGCCCTTGCCGGACTCTTTGAACAGGCAGGCATTACCGCGATGGCGACCCGTTCGATACGATCTGCCATATGGGGAAAGACCATCTACAATGCTGCATTAAATCCGCTTGGTGCCATAATGGGGGTGCCCTATGGTGCCCTCAAAAACCCCTATGCATGGGAGGTTATCACAAATATTGTGCAGGAAGCCTATGCGGTCGCACATGCTGAGGGTGTCACATTGGAACATACTCTAGCAAACGAGTATCTGGATTACCTACGTGACGTACAGATTCCTGCAACCGCCAGTCACCGTTCGTCCATGTATCAGGCGATTTTAGCCGGAAAAAGAACGGAAATTGCCTTTATAAATGGGGCGCTGGTTGCTAAAGGGAGAACACATGGCATTCCCACCCCCGCAAATGAGTGTGTCACCCGACTCATACGGTTCCGGGAAACGCTGGGAGATTCGTGATTTTTCATGCGTTCAGGTATCATTCTCGCAGGGGGTGAAGCCCGCCGGGCCGGGGGGCAGGAAAAATATTTTTTCAGTCATTGCGGCGAGACCTTTATTTCCCGTCTCATTCGTACGGTGAGCAAAGTCGTTGATGAAGTCATCATTGTGGGACGTGACAGTAATCAGTGTCAGCGTTTCTCGGGGATTGCCGATGTCAGGGTTGTAGCAGACCAGTATCAGGGACGAGGTCCGGTAGGAGGTATTCATGCGGGTGTCACTGAGGCACAGGGGGACTTCATCCTTGCTGTAGCCTGTGATATGCCCTGTGTCAACGGAGCAGTGATTGAGTATCTTTTTCGTGCCGCAGAAGGGTATGACGCTGCCATTCCCCGTTGGGAGAACGGGATGATAGAACCTCTTCATGCTGTATATCGGCGGCAGGCATTGGTTGAACGGTTTGCGGGTGACGAGGCGCGTTCGATGCGTGATCTCATGGAGGGTCTTTCGATTCATTATGTGGACTGCCAACTCCTCAGCCAGTTTGACCCGGACCTCTTGACGTTCACGAATATCAACAACGCTGACGATCTCTCCCGTCTGAGAAAGGCTTTTCCGGAGGACTGAAAATAGTGGTTCGGATACAGGTCATTGCCGTTGGAAAAGCAAAAGAGCCGTTTTACCGTGACGGAGTTGCAGAATATGCCCGCAGGCTTACCGGGATGGCAGAATTTACGGTAACGGAAGTGGCTGATGAACGTCTCCCCGAAAATGCGGGCTCTGCTGAACAGGCACAGATCCTTGCAAAAGAAGGAACCCGCATTCTCTCCCATATCCGCGCGCAGGACCGCTGCATTGTGCTGGATGTCGGGGGGAAACAGATGACCTCAGAAGCATTTGCCCGATACCTGAATGATGCCATGCTCGATGGGGATAGCAGAATAACCTGTGTTATTGGCGGCAGTCTTGGCATTGCACCGGAGGTGCGGTCGCGGGCAGACTTGCTGCTCTCCTTTGGGCCCATGACCTTCCCCCACCAGATGGCACGGCTGATTCTTGCAGAACAGGTGTATCGTGCCGCCATGATCAATGCCGGCAGACAGTATCATCGATAAAAAACTTTAAAAAAAGATTACTTCTTTTCTTTTTCCAGAATCTGCTGTATTTTTCTCTCTTCCCATACTTTTCCAAGGAAGTGATTTTCTTTCCAGACCAATGCTCCATGTATTACAACGGCTATTCTCCAGAATATGGTTGCCCGGTAAAACCAGCACGTTCCCCAGGAAGTCACTGCATTGATGGTGACCAAAAGAATATTGACGAGGATATATATGATAAAATGATTCTAAAATAAATCTAAAATGCACGGATTTTCTGCACATATGCCTGTGCCCTGCGATAGTCCTTATCTTCCATGATAATCTTGAGGGCCGGTTGAGAATGAAAATGTAAGGGGTGGTTGTGGTAAAAAAATATCAGATGGGCTTCCTGCGCCCTGAGGCATCCCGTGTATATGACCCAAATTCACTATTTATGATGACATCTCCGGTAAAAACCGGGCCATCGCGGCAGACACGCAGTCCTGAGTGATCAATGCAGCATGACCCACATATCCCAACGCCACATTTCATGTAGCGGTGGAGGCTGAACTGCCCCTTCTCCGGGCATCCTGCGTCAATGAGAATGGCGAGGACTGCCTTCATCATTACTTCCGGCCCGCATACGCAGATGGTGTCATAAGATGCAGGGTCTGCTGCACGCAAAAGCTCAGTTACAAACCCATGATGCCCATGGGTGCCATCGTCTGTTGCGCACTTGAGATTGGTAACGTCTGCAAGCTCCTTGGAGAAGAGCAGTTCACCTGCGGTACGTGCACCGAGAATAAAATCATCTGCCATACCGAGTGTGGCAAGAAGGCGCAGAGGTGCTGCCCCGACACCGCCTGCTACAGCGAGTGTTCTCCCCGTAGGAGAAAACCCATTCCCCAGCGGTCCTTTGATGCCGATTTTGTCTCCGCGACTGAGTGCAAAGAGGGCCTCAGTGGCTTCCCCTACCTTCTGCACGGTGATGGCATTCTGCGCGGAGAATGCCATGGGTATCTCATCTGTGCCGGGTATCCAGACCATGCAGAAATGGCCCGGTTCTGCCGGAAACCTCCGTGAAAAGACAAATGTTTTGATGGACGGCGATTCGTCAATGATGTCCGTGATTACCACAGGGACTGAGGGAATTTCATGCATGGGCGCACCCCACAATATCCTCGGGACATTCTCCACCGTCTCTTCGGTAGAGATTCTCAGTAATATGTCGGAATATCTCTACATCGTCCAGCACCGCACTGCCGATCTCAACTGCCGACGCACCGGCCATCATCATCTCCACGACATTGTCTGCACT
>JAAYIO010000052.1 GCA_012523385.1 Methanomicrobiales archaeon | reverse complement strand
TTTCATTTCTTGCATTTGAAAATCCGTTTCAGATTCTTATTCTCACTATTCTATCCGCACAGACAACAGACCGGCAGGTAAACCAGATCAGTGCCCCTCTTTTCCAAAAATATCCTGATGCATACGCACTTTCAGATGCCACACAGAAAGATGTGGAATCCATCATCCATTCGACCGGATTCTACCGTACCAAAGCAAAGAACATCATTGCAACTGCCAAGGCTCTTGTCGCGCAGTACGATGGCAAGGTTCCGGAGAGTATGGAAGCGCTCATCACCCTGCCGGGGGTCGGCAGAAAGACCGCAAATATCGTTTTAAACCATGCATTTGGCATCAATGTGGGGATTGCTGTCGATACCCATGTGAAACGGCTTTCTCAGAAGATCGGTTTTTCTGATGCAAAAGAACAGGATGCCATTGAGAGAGATTTGATGAGCCTCTTTGACAAGACACAATGGGAATTCATTAATTATCTCTTGATATCACACGGGCGGGCGGTATGCACCGCTAAGAAACCGAATTGCAGTATCTGTAAAATTAAAGATCACTGCCGTTTTATCCATTCATGTGAGGATCAATAAAAAAAAGAAACAGCAGGTAATCACAGGAAAACAGAGGCATACAAGACATACAAAATCCAGGTAACAACAGCAGTCGCCGGAATAGTAAGAACCCATGCCGCCACAATCTCACGGACGACCCCCCATCTCACCGCAGACGAATACCCGCGTGTTGCACCAGCACCCATGATAGCACCGGTAATTGCATGGGTCGTTGAAACAGGCACCCCCAGAGATGTCATAACGGAAAGCACCAAACCTCCTGCCATTGACGCAGAGAACCCCTGATACGGACGAATCTTGGTGATTTTGTTTGCCATTTTATCAATAACCCGCCATCCTCCGAGAAGAGTGCCGAGAGAAATTGCACCACACGATGCGAGGATCACCCAGATTGGGACAGAGAACTCTGAGAGAACGCCGCCTGCAACAAGCATCGCGGTAATAATACCCATCGCATTCTGGGCATCATTTGCACCATGCCCGACCGCCTGGAATGAACCCGCGAGAATCGTGAGAGGTTTAAAGACAGCATTCAGAAGGGACGGATTCTGGTTTTTTCCCAGATGCATGATAACAAGACCGATCAAAAAAGACAATATGAGACCAAGCATCGGTGAGATCACAATAAACACCACTACTGCAAGAATTCCGGAGATCTCAATAGAACCACTGATGATGAGCGCAGGGACAATAATGGTGAC
The DNA here is from genome assembly GCA_012523385.1 of Methanomicrobiales archaeon. Classification (GTDB taxonomy): domain Archaea; phylum Halobacteriota; class Methanomicrobia; order Methanomicrobiales; family Methanomicrobiaceae; genus Methanogenium. The sequence continues at coordinate 8,598 of JAAYIO010000052.1, read as the reverse complement.
CCCTACCAGAAATGCCAGAAATGTATTGCCCTTCCATTTACCCTTAAGCAACATGGAGATTGCAATATAAATGAGCACACTGCATGTTCCGCCCACAATCATGGCCAACCCAATCGTTACCACCAGATCCCATGCCGGCCAGAGAATCGCGCCGACACCCGCAGCGGCGATACCAGCGCCTAAAAGGCCACCAATGAGGGCATGTGAACTTGATACCGGAATACCCAGCATCGATGTCACAAAAACCCAGATAACAGCGCCAAGCATGCCCGCAAGAAGCATATGGGTTGTCATAAAGCCCGGGCTCACGATACCCGTTCCAATCGTTGCAGCAATCGCGGTGCTAAAGAGAAGCGGACCCAGAAGATTAGAGAATGCAGCGAGTAAAACTGCCTTAAGCGGGCACAGGGATTTTGTCGCAATGATCGTTGCAATAGAATTTGCGGCATCATTCAGGCCATTGACAAAGTTAAATGCCAGGGCCAGAAAAATACCCAGTCCGATTATCAGAAGATCCATATTTCACATCAGGAGTGACGTATCGCAATATCGCTCAGCACGTTTGAAGCGTCTTCACACCGGTCAGTCGCGCTCTCGAGCATCTCATAAATATCCTTATATTTGATGACACGAATTGCATCAGAACATTGGAATATTGCCTGGATGGCTTCACCCAGCATTTCATCACCGAGATTTTCAAGGCGGTTGATTTCGATACAGCGTTCTTCAATGACCTTATGATTCTTGAGGTTTCGAATCCCTTTCACGGCAAACTGAACTTCTTCAACGGAAAGCAAAACCAATTTTGATAATTCAACGATGTATCGGTCCGTTTCCGGAATGGCATAAAGATACATCATCCGGGTTGCAGCATCAATGAAATCGATAATGTCATCCAGAGAAGAGGCGAGGCGTGATATTTCATCTGGTTCTAACGGGGTAATAAACGATTTATTGAGCAGTTGGTAGATGTTGTGGGTAATATTATCTCCCTTATGCTCATAGGTTTTCATTTTATGGCATTTATTTTTCAGGTCATCAAAATTTTCGACTATATTCACAAGGAATTCAGCCGAATCCCGTACATTGTCAGCTGATTCCTCAAGAAGGTCAAAAAATTGTTTATCCTGTGGAACTATCCAGTCTTTCATTCCCATGCAGATACCTGAATTTTAATCCACCTGAGGCCGTAAAAAGGCTTTGGAACTGGATGGTGAGAACACATGTCATATCATTAATCTGAACGGTAAATTAGGGTATTTTAAAAAAATAGATAAATAGCTCTCATATAGTACAAAGAAAGGGTGTTCACAACTATGTGCTATCCTTAGTGTGGAAAGATGGAAAAAAACAAAAGGAAACTGGATTAATGGCGAAAATATCCCACAAACCCAACAGAAATATTTCGATACTTAGATATTCAGGATTTTCAAATAGAGCATCATGAATAAGGGTGCCCGTTACTTTGATGAAATCAATTTTTTAAGGGCATTTGCAATTTTAGCGGTAATAAGCATTCATGTTGCGGCTTTTTTCACACACATGAGTGGCATTACGTTCCAGACGTCGGTATACATGGCAATCTATGCATTCTCTCATTTTGCAGTACCTCTTTTCATATGCATATCCGGCTTTGTCCTTTACAACAAATATTACGATGCAATCGAGGTCAAAACATTTTTAAAAAAACGACTGGGAACCGTTTTACCCCCATTTCTTATTTTTTCGACCTTTTATTTAGGAGTGACATTGATCGGTTCGATAATCCTTACAAAATCAGTCACTCTTGACATATCTCATATCCTCTACCGATACTATCCAACGGATGGATGTTTATACCATCTCTGGTTTTTTGTGTTGATTATCCAGTTTTATCTTATCTATCCCGCCATAGTGCAGACATTCAATTATTGTAAATCAAGAGACAGAACGTTAGAACTCCTCGTTGCATCCTTTTTCATCGGAGTCATTTACAAATTATATTTAGTATCCGACATGAACGTTCTGAGAACGAGCATCCCATTACTGGGAGTTGCAACCATGTTTGTAGGATTTCTCTTCTATTTTATTTTAGGGATGGTATTTTTGGACAGATATGACGAAATGGTCTTGAAATATACCTCACACAAATTCCTTTATTGGATGCCTTTTACCCTGATTTGCGGCACAATTATTGGCACTTTTGGCTATGCTCGGGAATATTTCAACTATAGCATAGCCCTGATTCATCCCATGGCCGGAGAGTACTGGCACTATATTGTTGCAATAATAACTCCCTTATATTATGTCTGCATCTTTGCCATCTGTTTCATCATCTCTCTCTATCTGGTATCTCACAGGACCAGGATAGTGGCATTCCTTGAAAAAATAGGTCGTTACTCTTTCAGCATCTATCTGATCCATGTTTTTATTTTGTCGGTGCTCGTTCTCGCATTCTCACAATTTGGATTTGACATCAATAATTGGCTATTCTATCCGGTGACGTTTTGTTTGACGTTTATTCTGAGTTACCTCTCTGTTGAGATTCTCCAAAAACTCCCTTATAGCAAATATATTATTGGGATTACCCGATAGTGGGCTTTTACTATCTGGGTATAATTTGAGAGATGCTTCACCTCTCCATTCCAATTCTGCTCCGGATGACCCGCGTATAACACCCTCCACAAGCATACACCATCTCGCCTTATCTGAATGATACAGAGCCGCGTTTTCTTTACCATTTTATGAACAACGGAATTTATCTGAAAATGGAATAGATGAACCAAAAAAGATTGTTTAAAAAGAATACTCAAATAACTGATGGACCGAGCGGGAATTGAACCCGCGGCCTCTACCATGCCAAGGTAGCGATCTACCCCTGATCTATCGGCCCACTGCCATAATAAGTTCGTATTCCTAGCATAAATGACTATTTATTTATCGCCGGCAGACGGCAGAGAAAATCCTGAAGACGGGCACGTGCCATGTCTATCGTATCCGCCGCAACACGCTGACCATTTGTCAGTGCGGGCACAATGAGAGCCTCTCCCCCGGATGGAGAAACTGACGAAACGGGCATGAGAATCCTCTCTCCGTCGCCCAGCAGATAAACCTGTTTCACCCCTCCTTTCTTGCCGCGTTTTGAAACCGGTTCGCCGTGCCGTTCAACAATATCCATAGAGAAGTCAATCACAGAAGCATTCGCAATAGCACCACCCACGCCAAAGGCATCCACCATATCACGATAGGCAACAATATCCGATTCTGTCACCCCCCCACTCAGAAAAATCTTTACTGCATGAAACCCGTGCAGATCCAATTCCCAGCGAACCTCCTCAAGAATTGCACGCATATCTCCCCTGCGGGAACGGGGCGTGTCCAGTCGCACCGCCTCTGCTCCCGCCCGTGCGGCGGCAAGTGCCTCACCCTTCTCATCGCAAAAGGTATCCGAGAGATATATCCGGGGGACTGTTGGAGATACATGGCGATCAAAGGCCGCCCATCCGGCCCCTGCTGAGCCAAGACACATGAAGAGTGCATGGGGCATGGTGCCCGCAAGGGGGATGCCTGACGGGGCACAGGTATTACTTACGCCAGCCACACCCCCTATCCATGCCGCCCGTTCAATCATACCGGCAATGGCCGGATGCTGCCTCCGTGAACCAAACGAGTAGATGGGTTTAACACCGGCAATATGGGTGAGGCGTGCCGCAGCACTCGCAACACCTGACGCATGACAGAGAAATCCGAGGATCGAGGTCTCATACTTGCAAATATCAAGATATTTGCCGGAAATTCTGAGAACAGGTTCACCGGCATAGAATATTGTTCCCTCAGGCATGGCAGAGACATCGAGCGGCATACCATCTAAAAGAGACAGCACATCTGCAATCCCACAGACGGCACCCCATCCATGGGGAAGCGAAGACGCAGTGACTTCCACCGTAACATGAGGATTGCATCCTTCCCCCCGCAGGGTGGTATCCGTATGCACAAAATACACATCCGTACATTCACCGGATACAATGGCTGCATCACTCACAATTCCAAACCTGCTGGTCATTATGGGTGAGATTGGACGACATTCAATATCAATCTGATTCAAATCGTTCCGTTGTTTTTATGACTCAATCATACAGATAGTATATCAGAAGTGTCTGATGAGGCGTATTCCTATCAGGCATATCGGAGCAGATAACATGCTAGGCATAATTGGCGGTACCAGTCTTCTTTTTGCTGAATTACCCCCCCTCAATAAAACAGAAATCGCCACTCCTTATGGCGGTGCAGAGGTATATCAGGGAGATATTGCGCTTCTCTTAAGGCACCAGCATGGTATGCCCCCGCACCAGATCAATTTCCCTGCCTGCCTCTCTGCCCTTGCCATCGCAGGAGTTGACCGCGTGGTGGCATTCGGTTCGGTTGGTTCCCTGCAGGAATCTATCCGTCCGGGCTCCATCATCATCCCGGATGATTATGCAAGTATTGCCGCCGTGCCGACCATCCATAACCATTCACAGGCACATGCGATGCCCGGCATCGATGCAACGCTGAGTGCAGAGGTCGCCTCCTGCATCCCGGAAGCACAGCAGGGCGGCACCTATGTGCAGACGAGTGGCCCCCGCATCGAGACAAAGGCGGAGGTCAGGGCATTCTCCCGTATGGGGGATGTGGTTGGCATGACCATTGCATCTGAAGCAACCCTTGCAAATGAACTGGGCATTCCCTTCTCTGCCTGCTGCATGGTTGACAATTTTGCGCACGGCATTGGCAATGATGCACTCTCGTATGAGCAGATTCTCAATTGTGCACGTGCCAATACTAAAAAGACGGAACAGATACTGGAACGAATAATCACACGAATCGGGTGAGACATGACCGAAAAAATCGATGGATACGAACAGGACACTACAAAGTTCATTCAGAATGCACAGGTAAACGGAAAAACGCAGGACATCTTTATTGATGCTAAAGGACTCATTCAGGCGATTGGCCCCGATATCAGAAAAGAGTTCCGTGGACAGGCAGAGTGCATCATCGATGCCTCCGGGATGGTTGCCATCCCCGGACTCGTGAACACCCATACCCATGCGGCCATGTCCCTTTTACGGGGATATGCAGATGACATGCACCTTCAGGAGTGGCTTTCAGAAAAGATCTGGCCTCTTGAAGCGCACCTCACGGGGGAAGACGTCTACTGGGGCACAAAACTTGCCTGCATTGAGATGATCCGTTCCGGCACCACGGCATTTAACGACATGTATTTTTTCATGAACGATGCCGCCCGTGCCGTAGATGAAGCAGGAATCCGCGCAACATTCTGTCATGGGTTCATCGATTTTGATAGTCCGGAAAAACGTGAGGCAGAGATGGCGGCCACAAAAGACCTTGTCCATCACATCAAATCACTGAATAATCCCCGGTTAAAGGCCGCTGTCGGCCCACACGCACCCTATACCGTATCACGCGAAGGGCTGGAATGGTGTGCTGAATTCTCAAAAACCGAGGATGTCATGCTGCACATCCATCTCAGTGAAACAGAGAGCGAGGTGGCCGGGTGCATGGAAAAACATCATATGCGACCCGCTGCCTTGCTTGAAACGTGTGGATGCCTCTCTGAACGCACCCTTGCTGCGCACTGCTGCTGGCTTGATGATGAGGAGTGCAGACTTTTGGGAAGCCGTGGGGTAAGTGTCGCACACAACCCGTCCTCAAACATGAAACTCGCCGTGAACCGGGCACTCCCTTATGGAGCCCTCAAAGAAGCCGGCGTAAATATCACCCTCGGAACCGACGGTTGTTCGTCAAACAACAATCTCGATATGCTGGAAGAGATGAAGTTTGCCGCCCTCCTCCAGAAATTCTTCTGGAACAGTGACACGCTCCTTCCGGCAGAGGAAGCACTCGCAATGGCCACCACAAACGGTGCAAAAGCCATGGGTATCCCAACCGGCGCAATTCAGATAGGACGCCCGGCAGACATTGTGTTCATCGATGCAAAACATCCCACCATGATTCCCATGCACAACGGTGTCTCAAACATTGTGTATTCCTGCACGGGAGGCGCCGTTGACACCGTCATCTGTGATGGCAGAATTCTGATGGCAGACAAATGTATTCCCGGTGAATATGAAATCCTCGAGAAAGCACAGGAAGTCGCAACAGACCTCGTTGCCCGGGCAAACACCCCGAAATAACTGCGACAATGACCTGCCTGCCGAGGAATCGGCAAGGCACCCTTATTTTTTCTTGAGAAACTTCCCTGAAACCTAAGGTTGCCCGTTTGGGATCTACAACCGAGGAAACTTTCCACTATAGAGAAAACACATTTTCATTTTTAGTTTAGATGATCTAGGTGAGAGGTCGCAGATTCGCCCTCGACCAACTTCCTCAGACGTTCTATTTTTTGATGGGGTTTGCAGATAAAAAAGAAAATATTTTAACCCAGTTTGTAGCCACTTTTCTCCCACGCTTCTCTCATGACATCATTTTTAAGCAGATATTCATCAACCACTCTTTTTTCAACGGTATTCAAGGGGCATGAGAAGTTGACGCATTTAGCACAGTAATACACTTTGATGATCTGGAGGAACACAATTATTGCCAAAAGTGTCATAGCAAAAATACCGGCCGTCCCATACAGAATAATTGTCGTAGCATTTTGATAATAGAGCATCCAGAGGGAGACTATGCCGGCAGACAGGGGTATAATGATACAGTTCATCCAGATAACAAAATTCACCATGAACTTTTCAAATCTGCTTAATGGTGCAGGATTATAGGTGAAAATCTTTGGTGCTCCGCTGTATGCAAGACACTTTAAGAATTTCCCTTCGCATTCATAGAAAGGGCAGTGACTGCACAGAAACTTAATCTCATACCCAAATATCAGAAAGAGGAAAAGGACATATGTAACAATTGGCCACCACTGCCCTGATATTAGAAAAATAATTCCAAGAATAAGAAATACTCCTATGAAAATCGGAGATGCAACTGCGATAAAACTGGTTAAAATGTTTTTATCCCACCGACAATCAAGACTTCCCTGCAGACCGCAGTGAGCACAATTTTGGTTATCTTTTACGGTGCAGGGTTTTTCACGTTGCATACATCAAATAACCATGATTAATGATAAGTGTTTTTTTATTTGTATTCGCAGTTTGCATAAGTGAATTGCTCGGATTTTTTGACCTAAATTATTATATAGGGGCAGAAATATCACGTATTCAAGTCTGCAGATCCATTCGTGAGAGCGTGGTATACTGAAGGTATCCGTTATTTTGTAGCTGACAAAATCTTTGAGCAATTCATTGATATTTATCCCATTTTTCGTGTCTTTCCTGAAAATATCAATCAAATTCAGTATTTCATACAACGAGGTTACCCGTTTAATTGTACCAATAGAAATACCCAAAAAAAGGATTATGCGGTTTCAATCTTTGCCTCTTCTTCAAGGCCCAGTTCTTTGATAGATATCTCCCGCATCTCCATCTTCCTGATCTTGCCGGTGACGGTCGCAGGGAACCCATCGACGAATTTCACATATCGTGGTATCTTATACCGTGCAATCTGACCATCACAGAACGCCTTGACCTCCTCTTCCGTCATCTTAAGCCCGTCCTGCACTTTTATCCAGGCCATCAGTTCTTCGCCGTACTTCTCATCCGGCACACCGATGATATACACATCCTCGATCTTTGGATGCGTATGGAAGAACTCCTCAATCTCGCGCGGATAGATGTTCTCCCCGCCACGAATCACCATCTCCTTGATTCTTCCGACAATCCGCACGTATCCCTCTTCATCCATCGTGCCGAGGTCACCCGTATGGTTCCATCCGTCTGCATCAATTGTAGAGCGTGTTCCGCTGGGATTGTTGTAGTAGCACTTCATCACCACATACCCCCGTGCACATATTTCACCCGGCATACCCCGTGGCACAATCTTCTGCGTCTGGGGATCAATAATTTTTATTTCTACATGCGGGAATGCCTTGCCGACAGTTGATACGCGCCGTTCAATCGGATCAAGTGTTGTTGCCATGGTCACCCCCGGTGAGGTCTCGGTCTGCCCATACACGATGACAACATCGGTCATATTCATCTTTTTTGCGATGGCGCGCATGTATTCAGTCGGACAGGGGGAACCCGCCATAATTCCCGTCCTGAGAGTATCATACTTGTATTTCGTGAAATTCGGATGCTTAAGTTCAGCAATAAACATCGTGGGAACCCCATGCAATGCGGTGCACTTCTCATCCTGAACAGTCTTCAATACCGCCTCGGCATCAAATGTCGCAGATGGCAGAACCATCGTTGCACCATGCGTAACACAGGCCAGATTGGAGAGCACCATCCCAAAACAATGATAAAAAGGCACAGGAATGCACAGTCGGTCATCGCTTGTAAACGACATCCCTTCCCCGATACAGAAACCGTTATTCAACACGTTGTGGTGGGTGAGAACCACACCTTTTGGATACCCCGTCGTACCCGAGGTATATTGAATATTAATGGGGTCGTCAAACGAGAGGGATTCTGCGCGTTCCTCAAGCTCATCCGGACTGACATTCTTGCCTTTTTCAAGGATCTCACTCCACGTAAACATGCCGTTGTAGGG
>JAAYIO010000051.1 GCA_012523385.1 Methanomicrobiales archaeon | reverse complement strand
CGAAAATCGAACTGCCCGGGGACAAAGTCAAACTCAAAGACCTCCATGTCCTGAAAGAGTGACTCTTCCCACATCAGCAGGTTCTTTTTCATACCAGAGAATCTTGCGGCGGGATATATAAGAATAGAGGGTTCTTTTCACCCACTGTTGCCACTGTATCCCTGCAAATTATCAGTGCTGTGCCTTCTGGAGAGTTTGCAGGCATGCCTTGCAGAGAGGGAGGTCCACAAAAAGGCGGCCCAGTTTGTGTTCCTGTGTTGAAATAGTGACACCACAGTCTGCACAGAAAAGTCCGGTTTCAGCTATTCCGGTGGCGGGAGGTGCGCAAACGGTGGATGGTGCCTCTTTTTTAGTATCGGTATTCGATTGGAGAGGTATTTTCGGAGGCACATCCGGTTTAGGAGCGACAAGAGGTTTTGGTTCAGGCTGAACTTCATGATCTGCCCCGTCTATTTTTCCAGAAAGAACACGGAACCGGTAGTTTGCTATTTGCTTCTCGGTCTCCGGATCATTCTTACCCAGTCCGGCAAGAACACCGTCAAGATAGGAGGCAAGATTCTGTGCATCCTCAAGGCTATCGACATCTCCTTCCACCGCCACACGGAGATTTTCGTAGCGTTCAAGGTTCACTGTCACGCCAATTGTCAGTCGTTTTCCCGATGTCATGCTACTGTCAGATGTATGGTATGTCTGCCCCCCGTAGTTATCTTTTCCCCGCAGAGAGGGCGCGAGTATTTATCACCGGATGAAAAGAAGTAGTAGTGCAAACGGCAGGTAATGTACTGTTTCGGGCATGTGATGATAGTTACCCCCACTGACAATCGGATGATGATGCTGGGGTCTGATGCCCGATACAAAGGCATTTACCGGATTATGCCATCAGAAATGTTAAAAAATAGAGTCTTTTGTTCTGTTCTCTTGTATTATTCGTGTTTTACGGTGAGCATAAGAATAAAATCAAGTGCATCCATCAGCCCGAATGAACCCTTTTCTGCGGCATTTTCTGAATAGCAATCCACATCATCACAACCCAGCCCCATCACTGCAAATGGCACGGGATCGCTCGTATGTGTCTTCAGGGCAAGAGGTGTCGGGTGATCCGGTAATAGTGCGATGACCCCGTCAAAATTATCCAGAATATAACCCACCGCCTCGTCCAGTCGTTCGATAGCCCGGACTTTCTCCTCTGCGCTCCCGAGATGACCCGCTTCGTCAGGCGCCTCGACATGCATGTACACAAGGTCTGCTGTCTTTAACGCCTCAACCGCATAGCGTGCCTTCGCCATATAATCCGTATCCAGATATCCCGTTGCACCGGGAACCGTGATGATATCCATGCCCACGCACCGGGCGATGCCGTTCAGCAAGTCCACCGCGGATATCATGGCACCACGGACACCATACCGCTCCAGGAATGACGGGAGTTGTGGTTTCTTTCCGCCCGACCAAGGCCAGATCTGGGTTGTAGGCGGTTTCCCCTCTGCGATGCGTTTTTTGTTCACCGGATGGTCTGCAAATATCTCTCTGCTCACCCGGACGCATTCTGCAAGCACCGAGGCATCCCCCCCATCCGGCAGATATTCTGCAATCTCTTCGTCTACAATGTCATGCGGCGGGGTAGTCTTTGCACCGGCCCCTCCGGACACCACCAAGAGGTTGCGGTAGGAGACGCCGGGGTAGATGGATACATCGGGTAATGCGGCATCAAGGGATTTCAGCAACGCCGCACCCTCAGCAGATGAGATATGACCTGCTGAAAAGTCACGCATCACCCCGTCAGTGACCGTCACCAGATTGCAGCGGTAGGCGATATCATCGGGGCCCAAACAAATCCCCATCGAAAATGCCTCCAGAGGCCCTCTTCCGGTATAGTAGAGCGCCGGGTCATACCCCAGAACAGAGAGATTTGCAATATCACTGCCAGGTTCAAATCCATCTTTTACGGTCTTCAGCATCCCGGAACGCCCTTCGCGGGCAATCCGATCCATATTGGGGATATTGGCATATGCAAGAGGAGTCTTGTTGCACAGCCCTTCACAGGGCCAGTCAGCCATTCCGTCACCAAGTATTATCAGGTATTTCATATCGGTATTCCCCTGGTATTTCTTATTATTTCAAAAGTCTTTGTCGCGATATGCACAAAGAGGAATGGGTTATGCCATCTCCTGCAGCAGAGCACGGACAGCAGTGCGTACAGACTCAGCAGATGTAACAGGAGGCACCCAGCCAAGCGCCTTCATCTTTTCAACACCCAGCTGCATCTTTGGTACATCACCGACCCAGCCGCGGTCGCCGCCGGTAAACTGATAGGTGACATCAGTGAGACCCATCTCCTCTACGATGATGTCGGCAATATCGGTGACACTGATCCAGTCATCTGAGCCGACATTAAAGAAATTGAACGTATCATCCGCGTGGTCAGCGGCATACAGAATTCCTTCCACACAGGCCGTGACCTCAAGATATGATTTGGTCTGCTTCCCGTCTCCGAGGATCTCAAGTTCACGGGGGTTATCGGTCAGTTTATGGATAAAATCCCAGATGACCCCATGATTGCTCCGTTCCCCAATAATATTTGCGAACCGGAACACCCATGCTTTCATGCCATAGGTGGCGGCATAGGCAGAGATCATCGCCTCGTCTGCGAGTTTTGTGGCGGCATAGATGGAGATCGGGATCATCGGTGCGTAGGTTTCCGGTGTCGGGATAACAGTCGCTTCGCCATATACGGTCGATGTCGAGGTAAAAACGAGTTCCGGCACCTTATGCATCCGCATCGCTTCCAGCACCCGCATGGTGGCATCGGTGTTCTGCCGGAATACCTCATATGCCGCTCCGGCACTTGCCCGCACGTCAGGATCTGCTGCGGCGTGGTAAACCCGCTGTGCACCAGCAAACGCATCCTGCCAGCCATCTTCCAGCAGATCATCGGTCAAAAGCAACAGGGAATCTGCTGCAATATGGTTTGATAGATGGCGAGCTGTTCCGGTTGAAAGGTTATCGATGACAATGACCTCGTCCCCCCGGGCGACCAGTGCATCTGCCAGATGCGAGCCGATAAACCCGGCACCGCCGGTGATGATCGATTTCATAACTCAAGGAGTATCGTCTGCTATACCATTAAAAACTCTCTTTCCACATAGAATACTGTGACTTCTGACCTCAATATACGTGAATATGTCTCCATATTTCTCAGAGGAATAATCATGGGTGCAGTAGATATCATCCCCGGCGTCTCCGGTGGGACGATGGCACTGATAACAGGCATTTACGAGCGGCTCATTAATGCTATTGGTAATATCAAAATACAAACCCTGAAGCACCTCATCCGAGGAGAGAAACAAGAGTTTTGGGACGGCGTGCGTGCAGTAGACCCGTTTTTTATGACGACTCTCCTTGCAGGAATTGGTATAGCGGCCCTTATCATGTCTCAGATCGTCCGCGTTCTTCTTGAAACCTATCCGGTTGAGACCTATGCACTCTTCTTTGGCATCATCCTCGCATCCTCAGTCCTTATATACCGAGAGATTGAACGGCGGGGAAAAGACATCTTTGTACTTCTCATCGTTGGATTTGTCGTTGGATTTGTCATTGCAAGCTTAAATCCAACATCGCTTGGTCACACCCTTCCGATGCTGTTTGTAACCGGTGCCATCGCCCTCTGCGCAATGATCCTTCCCGGCATCTCGGGCGCATATATCACGCTCATTTTAAATCAGTATGAATATCTTTTGAATGCCATCCACACCATCGCTCTTCCGGAGATCATCGCTTATATCACCGGAGGAGTTGTCGGGCTGCTCGCCTTCTCCCGGACACTGCAGTATCTTCTCCGCGAGCATCACGCGGCAATGCTCGCATTTCTCACCGGACTGATGCTTGGCTCTACAAAAATGCTCGTAAATGTCATCACCGAAGGAGGGGGTTTTGGGATATCTGCCATCCTCTTCACGATTGTGGGTGTTGCACTTATCGGCATCATGGAGTTTGGAAAACGTCGCATGGCGACCCCCGTTAATTCACAGTGAGACAAATACCTACTGAAATATTGATCTCGTGGCAGAATCGGCAGCGCACACCATAGTAGCTCTAATATTATGCACATCCATTTTTACCATATCGTAGCTCGATGATGATTCGCGTTCAGGGACAGAAAAAATGAATATTGGATTAGGTGAATTTGGCATTCGGGAAGTCTTTGGCGGCTTCCAGGTCATTTTTGTGGCCTTCGGCGCACTGGTGCTGGTGCCTCTTTTAACCGGGCTTGATGCCGGTGTCGCACTTTTTACAGCAGGTGTTGGCACCCTTATCTTCCAGATAATTACCCAGTTTAAAGTGCCCATTTTTCTGGCATCGTCCTTTGCATTTATTCCGGCGATCACGTTTGGCGTTGCAACATGGGGTATCCCCTCAACGCTCTGCGGTCTTGCCTTTGCAGGTCTGTTTTATGTTTTTCTCAGTTTCTGTGTGCGATATTTCGGTGTGGATGCCATCAAACGCATCTTCCCCCCAATTGTCGTCGGCCCGGTGATAGCAGTCATCGGACTCTCTCTTGCACCCATCGCGGTCTCTATGGCACTTGGCATGGCAGGTGGCATACAGGTTATCCCGGTTGAAACAGCACTCATCATTGCAGGCATATCACTTGCCACAACAATGTCCATCTTCCTCTTTGCAAAAGGATGGCTCAAACTCATCCCGATTCTCTGTGGCATTACCGTCGGATATCTGGCCTCAACCGCATTCGGTGTGGTCGACTTCGCCCCCCTCTTTACTGCCTTATGGGTGGCAGTACCAAACTTTGTCTTTCCCGAATGGAACCTTGCAGCAGTCCTCTTCATCATCCCCGTTGCCATTGCACCAGCAGTTGAACACTTCGGCGACATCCTCACCATCAGCTCAGTGACGGGCAAAGACTACCTTAAAGACCCGGGTATTCACCGCACCCTCTTGGGAGACGGTGTCGCAACGTTTGTGGCATCTATGGTGGGCGGTCCTCCCAACACAACCTACTCTGAAGTAACAGGCGCTGTCAAACTAACCGGCCAATACAACCCGCTGGTGATGACCTTCGGTGCAGTATTTGCGATATGCTTTGCCTTTATCGGCAAGATTGGTGCATTTCTTAGCACCATCCCCGCACCGGTGATGGGCGGAGTCATGATCCTCCTCTTTGGTTTAATCGCAAGTCTGGGTATCGAACAGATGATTAAAAACCAGATAGACCTCACCGTCCCGAAAAATCTCGCAATCCTTTCCGTGGTTCTCGTTTCAGGGATTGGTGGACTCTTCATCCCCATCGGTGACTTTCAGCTCGCAGGGATTGGCCTTGCCGCAATCATCGGTGTAACGCTCAACCTCATCATCCCCGAACCAAAGAAGAATGACGAACCTGTTACCGAGGTGAACTTCTGATGGGATGTCTATCCAATTATTCACCCTTAGATGAGAATCTTCTTTGTCTCAAGTGAGGCAGGCAACGGCTCTTTGATACGAGATAATCATCCAGATTTCTAAAAATCTCATTTTTTCAGCACCAATAGGAATAACGCGTATAGTCCCATCGGGCCGTCACCGTGAGATAAGTATATATCGAGGCCCAGCTTTTTCTCCATGAGGGCAACCCAATGCATAAGCAAAACCACCATTCAAATGAGAATCAGGCTGAGTTGTCAGTTGAAACAGCACTCATCATTGCAGGCATATCACTTGCCACAACAATGTCCATCTTCCTCTTTGCAAAAGGATGGCTCAAACTCATCCCGATTCTCT
>JAAYIO010000050.1 GCA_012523385.1 Methanomicrobiales archaeon | reverse complement strand
GTTGGCAGTATTATCCATTAAGAATAAATTGTTTCTGTCTTTGTCAGGCATTAAAAATCACGAGCTCCTATAGGAATAATTATTAATCATTATATTTAACTCTCGGGTGAAGTTCTTCAGGACATCTCTCAGTTTTTGGTGGTTACTTACCGGGCATTGCAGATGCCACACCTCAATCAGAAATAGTTCAAAGATCTCAAAGGGGAATTGAATACCGATGCTCCGGTAGATTTTAGATTTGTTACATTAAAACACTGTGATGAATATCAATAGGCATGGGATGCCTATTATTCAAAAAAGACGACACCTTCATTTTCATGTAAAAAATCGTGTATGCAGAATATTTTTAGCGCTGTATCTGATGGCATTTTTGAAGCCCATGGAGATGAGAATTCGTTATTACACTTGATTTAGAGTGGAGTACTTCGGCAAAAGAAACAATGGGGGTGTATTTATGCCGTAGACTGCGGTAAATATCCTATTTTTTGTGTGTATGTCAGGTGCAACCAATTACCGCGAACCGTTTGCTTGAATAGAAATAATGTAGAATAAACCCCTGAAATTCAATAGCAGGGATAAGAACTAATTTTTTAGCGTTCTTTAAAAAAAAGAGAACCTTAGTTCTCTTCTTCCTGCACTTCTTCTGCAGGAGCGACGGATTCAGGTGCGGGTGCAGGTACATCCACAACAGCACGAGGTGTGCCAGTTGCTTTCTCCTCACCCTTGGATTTGATTACCTCAACACGGCGTGTGGGGTAGATCTTCTTTATAATCTTGAATATCTCACGGGAAAGTTCGCCAAGGAGCATATCACGGACAAACTGGTCGTATGTCATCGAAGCTGATTTTGCGATGAGGAACTCAGTCATTGCCGACCGGATTGCCTTTACCTGGCTCATGTCTGCACGAGTAATGGTGAAACATGTGGTAGTAACACGGATCTTTCTGCCTTCTTTTGTGGTCAAAAGAACGAGTGAATCAATACGTGATGTGCGGCGTTTTACCATTGCACGAAGATAATCTTTGGTCACTTCGTGTCCGACAAACTCTGTATATGCAGAGTCTCCACCGACACTTACGACTTTAAAGTTCATCTTAATGTTCTGCTTGGAGTAGTCAGAGGTCATTTCACCAAGTGTTGTCCTCATAACCCTGCCGATAACCTTCTTTGAGTCACCCGCAATTGTTTCACCAAGATATACGCGTTCAAAATACTCTGGTGCATACACTTTGTACCAGCTTTTTGCTTTCCAGCCTTCGACTCTGCGGCCGACCTGTTTTTTTCGTTTTGCCATGTAATAATCTCCTATTTTTTTAAATCTCATCAGAGGACATCATTGACCCCTCTGGTGTGCTATATGATTCCCTGATACGTTCGGAGAGACTTTCAGGAGACACAGCACCAATGACTCGGGCTGTTTCTGTCGTAATCTCATAGTTTGAGATTAGTCGAGCGTCTAATGAGAGACGTAACCGCACATTTCCTCCGCAATTCCAAGATTCATAAGATAATCGTCAATCGATGCCACCAATGATCGCATGCGATCCGTATGCATTTCCGTCCGGACCATTCCGCCTGAAACAGTTGTCGTCATATTGGAAAGGTTATCCGATGAGAGCGCTTGTACCACACATCCGGGATTTGTATGTGGCGTGCATATGACTGCTTCAATTCGCATGGTCATACGCAGGCCTCCCGGAATCCGGCAGTAAAGCATTCTATTTTATCACGGGGAATCCTTGCGCCCCCGCGTAAATAATGCCCACCGCCTGTGCCCCCGCATTCTTCAGCAAGATTTGAAAGTATGGCTTCAAGATCTTTTTTAGAATCCATCGGACATCGTGCCGATACCGAGTAGCAATCATCCTGCGGTGCTATCACCGCAATCGGATGGTTCAGTAACCCATCGAATGAAAATGCATCTGCCACTCCGCTTATTGCATCTGCATCAGTAATTTCATACAAAAATGGATTATCGGTGAACGGTTGTGCATCCCGTGCGGCAGCAATCACCCTCAGGCGGTACATATGTGCCGTTTCCCAAGCCTCATCAAGATGCTCATGGGAACGAAGACATAACGCTGCGCCAAGAACGCCTTTGCCGGATTTTCCACATCCATCAACAATACCCGCCAATGAATGTGCATCCTTTACTACCCCACGCTGGAGATGCCAGGTATCTCCCCAGAGTGATGACATTGAATCAGCATTCTGATAGGGAGACACTTTCAGGATAACATCAGAGAGAAGCTGTCCGATATTGGTCTCATTTCGCACGGTATGTGACTCGATGAGAGATTGGACAGCCTTTTCCTCACCTGAAATACCATGAAGCATGGGGTGTAGGGCAGTGATGAGTTGTTCTTTAAGGTCACGGCCAAACAGGGGGATACCTTTTCCGGGGGTGATGAAATTGTTTGCAATCCCCTCGTTTACGATATCCTGATTTGGACCCTGTATTAACTGACGGTCGCCAATCATTCCGATGAGCGCCAGTCCTGCCAGATCACGGTTATCGCCAAGGCGCTGTGCAACCGCATATGCCGCACCTGATGCAGAGAGTTCATGTTCTCCGTCAACGCCTTCGAGGCGGGGATTGACATGGAACTCACCTTCAAAGTGAGGGATGTGATGGTCAATGACCATTACATCATCTGAGAGGTCGGAAAAACCTGAACCGAAATCACAAAGAACAGTGGCATTACCGCTGCTGATATCACGGGGGTAAATGCGCGGAAGAATACGGAGCCGTACCTGGATGCCCTCTCGAATGAGGGCGTGAACCATTATGGATGCGGCAGCGATCCCGTCAGCGTCATGGTGCCCGTAAATCTCGACATATTCCTTTTCACGAAGGTGGTCTGCGAGATGAGCAGCAGCCGATTCTATCGACATATATCGGTATTATCTTGAAAGCAGGAACTCTGCAGAATCAGGTTTGTCTCTCCACGCAACGGGCATTTTACCAGTTTTAACGTAGTATTTGCCGAGTCTGCGCACTTTTGCTTCAGTGAGCTGGAGCTGGCGCTTATTGTGGACATCTTTCTTATTCTCACTCAGGTGCTTGCGCATTCCGAGTGCCTTTGTGATAAGATTGCGAAGGTCTTCTGGAATCTCTGAACCAAGACCGTTGTCTGCAAGAAGCTCTTCAACCTTCATTCCAGTCGCGAGTCTTACAGAGGGAACACCGTGTTTGTCTCGAAGGACAAGGCCAATCTCTGCTGTTGACATGCCTTTCTTCCTGAGTTCCACGGCAATTTTCACAATCTCTTCTTTGTCAGTATTTGACCACTCCGGTGCTTCGGAGCGTTGTGGGCGGACGGAGCAGGATGTGCCCCGTCGCCTTGCATGCATTCGTGCCATTTGTTCACCACCTTAGTTATTTTTTGGACCAGAAATAGCGGATTTCGCTATACCCGGTTGCGATAGATACGTAAGATTCGGTAGGTAAGATCTCCAAAAAAGTCAAAAACTAACTTCTCTGTAATCCCAAAGCCGCATTGCGGCCATGCCATAGGGCACGTCGGACTTACCGTAGTCAGCACTACCAGAACGGTTCTGTGCTCCTTTAATGTTGGTTGTTCAGATATTAAGGGTTTCTTAGGAAACAGTTTACATATACCATTTCTGTCGGTATTATCGGCAGTGATTTCAATTATCCACCCTTGTAAAACGAAGATTTATGTGGGAATGCAATCTAATGAATGCCTGCACAAAAACGATCAATTGCGATTGTAGTCTAGTGGTATGACAGTGGCTTCCCAAGCCACTATCTCGGGTTCGAATCCCGGCAGTCGCATTATAATCACAAATTTAATCTTTTTTATTGTCCTTCAGCAGTTACATAATCGTGTAGAGCCGCTAAATAGAATTTTTTCATTGCTAACACATCAATTTCCAATACGTATCCGTGAAAAACTTAGCATCCCTCCGCCAGGAAATCAGGTAGGAGGTTGATATCTCGCAATCAACACGAGGGGAAAGCCAGGTAGCAGCAGGATTCAATTCTTTATTCATGCTCATGCCGATGATGGAGATCCGGCTTATGCGGATGATCATGTGTCATCTCATCGTGCTGATGAGGATGCGAGTGCTCACCGGATGACGACATCTCTGGCTCAAACCCCATATGAACATGGTCATGATGCCCATCGTCATGACAATGCCGGTGCTCATGGAATACTGCCAAATGATGGTGTGAATGGGAATGGTGTTCTGTCATCAAAAGGTAGGC
>JAAYIO010000049.1 GCA_012523385.1 Methanomicrobiales archaeon | reverse complement strand
GTGCAGGGTCTTGAGAGCGGGGGCCGCCTCACGGACTCCGGCAAAGAGCTCCTCAAGTGCATCTGCATCAGGTGCAGGATACTCCTCTCCCCCTTTTGTCCCATCGGCAAGGATGTCCGGCTGGCGTCCAAGGCGGAAGTGCACCGCCCCATGGCTTGCAAGGGCGGCAATCTCTGCATGAACATCTGCTGCCAAACGGTACTGTGGCATGCCGTAGAACGGTTCGGTGCAGAACGAACAGCCGCCGGTCACCGCACGAGCACAACCGCGGGCAGTCTCAATCTCACAGATGAGCCACGGAAAACGCGGATGTTGGGTGATGATACCACTTCCGACAATGAGCCAGCGTGATAATTCTGGATACGACAGAACACCTTCCGGACGCCCTCCGGCAAGCAGACTCGATAGTGCGGCGGGGATATCTCCCTCCAGGAGGTGATCAAACCCCGATATGGCCTGACGGACTGCAGCCTCGCCGCCTCCCGGACTGTAGCCGAACGTGACCGGACCTCCCAGAACGGTCATGGGACCCCGTAGTGTTGCAGCCACCTGTCGAATCTCAGTCAGGGTGGCGGGGGTGCCTGCAAAATAGGTGCCCGGCACCGTGACACCGGCAATCATCACCACAAGGGATGAGCGGTCCAGCGGGTTGAAGAGAGATGAATCCGCCCTTAGCTGATCAATAGTCAGATAACGGACATGGTAGCCCGCTTCCATGCACACACCCGCCACCGCCCGGATGTTCGGGGATATGTAGGGCGAAACCCCCAGACAGGCCGGTTCATCGACATACCCATCGATTATCCATGCTTCAGGCAGCTTAGAGGTCATAGCCAAGGAGTGCAAGGAGATCCCGTGCCCAAAGAAGTTTTCCCTGCTTCATCGGCGGCACCGAGCGGTCGTCAAGGTCAAATCCGGCAAACTGTATGGCAGAGGCGCCAAGGGCGTCTGCTGCAAAAGCGGCGCGGTCACCATCGGTGAATCCCCCCCAGTTATAGAGATGCCCAAAAGGACGGGTCTGGCAGGTCAGAACAAGCGGGCCCTCAAATCGCGGTACCCAGTGCTTGAGAAGCGCTATATTGTCCCCATGGGCGTGGATAACCATCACACAACCCTCGCGGTTCATATCAAAAAAAGAATCTTCGGCCCCGTCAAGGTCGGTAAAGACGGCATCTGGCAATATGCCTGCCCTGAAGAGCAGATCTGCTGCCGCATCGGCCGCAAGAACCGTGCCCTCAATGGCATCGATTTCATGGGGGAGCGACGGAGCATTTCCACATATCGTGACAGTTGCTTTTTTTATTCGCTCGGCGAGAAGCATGGAATCATCCGCATCCGAGAGGGTGGAAAGCAGGCGTGCTGCTTCTTCATCCCCGGCACGGTCAAAGCCAAACGTCTCGCAGATTGCGGTGTAATGAGGTTCCCAGTCCTCAAACCTCATTCGGTTCCTCTTCTTCAACACCGACGATCTTCATAAACTTGCGAAGGATTGGATCGATGATGAGTTCCAGCAGGTCATCTTTGTTGCGCGCCATGGAAAAGACGGACAGAGGAATATTTGCGGCACCCATGGTAGAATGACCGCCTGCCTCGCCGATCTCACCAAAGGCCTCCGCCATCGCCTGACCGATGTTGAGGCGCAGGTCCTTGTTGCGGGCAGAAAAGGAGATCAGCTGATCCGTAATGCCGTAAACCACCGCAGTGTTGACTCCTTCAAGCTGAATCAGCATATCTGCTGCCTGTGGAATGGCATCACGGTTACGCAGATACCCGACATTTGAGAAGAGATAGCCAGAAACAATCTTTCGATTCCGGATAGCCGCACCCATTACCTCAAGCGTCTCCTGTGAAACAGATTGAGAAGTGATCTTTTCCAGAAGCTCGTTATCGGTCATGGGCAAAAGGAATGCAGTAAGATTCAGATCAAGAGGAGAGGTGTTGCGTCTGAAACTCTTGGTGTCAGCCATGATACCATAGAAAAGTGCCGTTGCAATATTTTTATCCACCAGAATATCCAGTTCCTGTAGATACTGAGCCATTAGGCTTGCAGTTGCCCCCAAATCGGGACGGCGGTCGATGAAATCATATCCGTTTTTGGTATCAGTCGTCGGATGATGATCGATGATAATATTGACATGATCATCTTTTGCAAGTGCATTATTGATTCCCGGACCAGGTGAATCGACAATTGCAAAATAATTGCATTCTGCGCGGGCTTCCGGAGTGATACGTTCCATCTTGATATCCAGCAAATTCACAAAAGCGCGATTTTCCTGATGACCAACCTTACCGTCATAGAGAATCTTACAGTTGAGATTTCCTTTTGACGCCGCTTTTCCCAGTGCACAGAGTGCCATTGCACTCGAGATGGTATCGGGGTCAGGATTCGTATGGGTTACAATACCCAGCGTGCCCCGCCATGACGAGAGGAGTTCGAAGAGTTTGCGCGCCTGCCGGGAGGATTGGAGTTTACGTGCATGGTGGACAGCCTTTTTGGCAAAAACCTCCTGCGGGTAAAGCACCACATCAGCGCCCACTGCGTGATAAATATCTTTTCCACTCGCATCCACCGCTCGTGCAATGACATACGCAGAGGGATTAACCTCTTTTATTGTCCGCACCGCGGAGAGGTTTGCCTTCTGATCACTGGAGAGAACAAATGCTACTTTTGGATCCGGAATGTCTTTCAACATCTCTGTATCGCTGATATCCCTGCAGAATGCCTCGTATTTCTGGTCACGGAGATCCTGCACTTTCTTCTCATCATGGTCGATGATGATGATATCATCAGTCTCCATGAGAAGTTCGTACAGCACATTGTACCCAATACTCCCACACCCGAGTATGAGGTAATCCACCGATGACGCCACATGAGTTCCGTTGGGATTATTCTCCGGCATGATACCACAAGTTTCTGTGTTTACGAGATAATTAAACTCATCCGAAAAGTATATGCCAAATTAATGACCACCTTTGTTGTTCACTTTCCGAGGGCCTGTAGCTTAGTCAGGAAGAGCGCCGGACTCTTAATCCGGCGGCCAGGGGTTCAAATCCCTTCAGGCCCGCTAACAGTATTGCCAGTGTTTTCATCAATTATCGAAAGATTTTAGAATCTGTTTATTTTACGTTGACTTTGACCTCCATTCTGCGCCATATAATTCCAAGGCAAATGAGACGGCACGCACATTCACTTGCCGATCATGAGGAGCATTTCCTCAAGGCTGGGGTAGCGCGACTCAATACGCCGTACCGCCCCCCCGCCAAGAGCGACTGCGACGGTCACTGCATTGAGTTCATCCATGCTTTCGGCAACAGACACATACTCCCCACCTTCCTCTTCAAAACTGAGGGAGGCAGGAAGGGAATCAATGGTATCCGTCACAAACCGGATATGATACGAAAGTGATCCAAACTGTTCCCTGAGCTCTTCCATTGTTCCAAATGCGGCGACCTTTCCCTGCCGCAGAATGAGCACCCGGTCGCAGATCTCCTCTACCTGATAGAGGTTGTGTGCAGAGAGAAGGATAGTCTTCTGCCGCGTGTCACGCAGGTCTCTGAGATAGCCAATGATATAACGAGAGGTCATCGGATCCAGACCCGATGTCGGTTCGTCATAAATCAGGAGAGATGGGTCATGCAACAGAGAACGGGCAATTGCCACCTTGCGCCTCATTCCTTTTGAGAGTTCGCCGATGCGTTTTCCCTGTGAATCAAGCTGGAGTGAGGCAAGAAGTTTCTCACTCCGGATGCGGCACTCATCAGCGGAAATACCATATATTTCCCCGAAGAATCTGAGATAACTCTCCACCGTCATCGTCTCATAAAGGCGGGACTCCTCGGGGAGGTAGCCCAATATCTCTTTCAGGCGTGCGGGGTCGCGCCGGACATCAATGCCTTCGATGGTAAGCTCACCTGATGTCGGTTGAATCAGACCTGCCATACATTTCAGAAGCGTGGTCTTTCCTGCACCATTGTGCCCGATGATCCCGAATATACCGGGATCCGTAAAGGAGAAACTCACCTCGTCCAGTGCCCGGAATGCACCATAATCTTTCACCAGTTTCCGTGCCTCAATCATCAGCTCACCGTTCGAAAGAGTGCTTGTCAGTCATATGATTTAATGCCGAGGGTAAAGGTAACCGGACATGCATCAAGTTTCCCATAAGCCTCTTGAGAAACCATGATTCTTGAATCAGACTGCATTAATGGTCATGACAGGTTCCTGTACTTAAAATAGAATAGACTGCCATCTTCAGAATAGGAATGCTCTCTGCACTGCGACAGATACTGACCATCAGCAAATGGGAAGTACGCCGGTCTGCAACCACCATGCCACGTGAGGTTATACCCGTAGCTGCGGCACTTTTTATCCTTTTGATTTTAGTGACCGGCTTTACCCAGGAGAGCGGGATCCACCTGCAGGACCGGATGTATACGGCGGGAGTTGATTCAGCTGATACCGGGGCCATCATCCTCGGTGACCCCCGTTTCACCGTGTACCTGGGCACGGCAGGGGAAACAGACCTGACTATCAGCCCACCGAACATCAGGGCCGCAGATACCGACCGGGGAGGGGCTGCCCTAAAGGCTTTCCAGACAGATTATACCCATTATCTGACGGCACAGTATAACCGCGAAGACGATCTCTTTGCCGCATACCCCCTCTGGATTGACCTGCAATATGTTAAAAGTGAACTTGATTTCACCGCCACCGAAGCAGGCACTGGCGTCTCCAGTGCCCCCGACCCCTTCAGAAATCCCACTCCGGACCGGCCCGTGAAAGCAGTTCCTGAACCAGCTAAGGAGATCGGATATACGAGAGAAGAGCTCCGAGCAGGGCTTGTCGGATCAGAAGGGGAAGATCGAACAGTCTCCCGTTACACTGACGTAATTGCAGGCGAGGGGGCACTGGGTGATTTTAAAACACCGTCCCAGCTCACTCCCCCACTGCCTTTTGATGTCATTGTGCTGGTCTTTGTCTTCATCTTCCCCCTCTACTTCACATCCCAGTTCTACATGATGTCCGTGATGAACGAACGCATCGAGCGACGGGGAGAGATACTCCTCTCAAGCCCCCTTCGCCCCTCAGCCATTGTCCTCGGAAAGATGCTGCCCTATCTGGTGGTGATGATCGCTGTTACCACCATCCTCTCCCTTACCACGGGAAAGACGCTGATTGTCCTTGCAGTAATATTTCCGGTCATCCTTTTCTTCCTTGCGGCAGCCCTCCTCATCGGTATGGCCGCACGCAGCTTCAAGGAACTCTCGTTTATCTCTATCTTCTTCTCGACCGTCGCTACATCCTACCTCTTCTTTCCGAGCATCTTTGCTAACATCCACGTCATATCCCTCATCTCTCCCCTGACCCTGATAATCTACGCCGTTGAAGGCACTGCCTTCACCCTCGCCGATTACTTCTACTCCACCTTCCTCTTCTGGGTAACCGCAGGAATTCTTTTTGCCATATGCATCGCGAACTTCAACGAAGAACGCCTCTTCACCCTTCACCCACTGCGGGACAAGGTCCGAGAGTATATCGCAAGTGCAATCTCAGAGAAGCACCCCTTTGCCTCACTCTTCGGAATCACCCTCTTCTCCATCCCCTTTGTGCTGATGGCACAGCTAATGCTCCTCGTCCTGCTCTTCAACATCCCGATGCCCTTCTCCCTTGTGGTTCTGACCTTTGCGGCAGCATTCATCGAAGAGTGGGCAAAGTCCATCGGCATCTATGCAATTGCCGTGGAACGACCCGCATTTCTTACATGGAGAAATGTCATCCTCGCCTCTCTTGCAGTGATGGCCGGTTTTCTCCTCGGTGAGAAACTCCTCCTCTTTGCCACCCTCGCTCAGATCTCAGAGTCACTATTTGGTGCGGCCCTCTTCACGAGCCTACAGGTGATCTGGATGCCCCTATCCCTGCATTTCGCCGGGGCGTTCATCACGATATCCCTGATAAAAATATTTGGGAAGAGAGTCTATCCTATCGCCCTCGTCATCGCATCCCTCGTTCACGGGGTGTATAATCTCTACTTTATCACCGGAGGGTTCTGAATCATGAACTTCAGGCATGTATACATCATCACAAAAAAGGAGCTTGGAGCCATCAATGCCGAGAAGACGATCATCCTCGCCATTCTCCTCCAGCTATTCATTGCGATGTTTTCGTCGTTTCTTATTGTCGGCCTTGCCGGGATGTATGACCCGGACGCCCTCTCGGATTATTCACGCCAGAAGTATCCTGTCGCATATACGGGATCACCCTCACCACTGGAAGAAATGTTACAGGAGAGTGGAGATTTTGTAGTTTACAAGATGGATCTCGGAACGGCGGTCACCGCACTTGAAGAACGAAAGCTCAGCGGGGTAGTCTGGGTGCCGGATACGGCATCGGACGCAGATCAACCGGTCAAGATCACTCTTTACACCATCAAAAATGACATACAGTCATCCGTTGTCAACAACAAACTCAGAGATGTCTTTGTCGCATACGAAGAGAATCTCCGTGACATACGGGGAGACCGGATATCATCAGACCCGATTGTGGTGAACCTGCCGGCTGAGATTCCCGGCACCAACTTCTATGAATTTGTGTACGGACTTCTCATCCCACTTCTCATCTTCATGCCTGCGATCATCTCAGCAGCGTTGATCATCGATATGATCACCGAGGAATTTCAGCATGACACTATCGAGACCCTCATCTCCACGCCGGTGACCTTCAGCGAGATGATCTGGGGCAAAGTCTCTGCCTGTTTTGTGATAGTGCCGGTGCAGGCGGTCATATGGATTGCCCTGATGGTAGTAAACGGCATCGCGGTGGCAGGCATTGTGCCGATTCTTCTGCACGTGAGTGTGGCATCGCTTCTCATGATCCTTTTCTCCACCTTTGTGGCTCTTCACTACCGGGAACGGACGAGTGCGCAGTTCATCTTTTCAACAGCCGTCGTGGTGGTGCTTATTGGCGTCCTCTCTCTACCGGCAAACCCCGCAAACCTTATTGTTCTCCTCTCCATCGGAGCTGTCGGGAGTGAACACTGGCTGGTTCTTGCGATTATGACCGGCGTCCTTGCTCTTTGCATGGTTGCACTCAACCGGTATACGCATCTAGTGGAGAAGACTGCCTTGCAGTAAACAAATCTAGCACATAGTTTTACAGCTAATTGTCTCAAATGGGAGATTATGTCTATTCCAGATGAAGCGGTTCACTCTTCCCTCTTATGTGCGTTGTTACTCCCGGAAATATCCGGCGGTGGTTTCCTCAGGAACAAAAAGACGGATAATACTATCTCAAAATTTCATGGTGGAATTAAAACCCTCCGAAATCAGCATTTATTCCATCATATCGAGAGAATTTTATGAAAACGTATTTTCCAGAGAATACTGATCTAATTACGCAAAAACAGCAGATTATTTATATCCAAAAAATAATTGTTCCACAGATCATTATGATTCAAAAATTTACCCTGCTCATTATGAGCATGCTGTTATTTGTTGCTGTTTTAGCCTCCCCTGCACTGGCAGTGGGCGGCGAACAGGGATGGTATGACATCTACACCAATGTGGATAGCTGTTCCATCTACTTTGACGGAGAATACAAAGGAACAACTACAGGCGGTCTGTTGAGTGTCGGCGTGTATTCCACCGCTACACCCTTCAAAGTCGTGACCGCTTCAAAGTCCGGGTTCACATCTGCGACTCAGTCTCTGCCCACATCCCCGGGAGCAGGAGAGCACCGGACTGTCTACCTGACCTTAAACCCGGTGACACCCACCACCGGAAATATCAAGATTAGTTCCACCCCCTCCGGCGCAGGAGTCTATGTGAACGGTGTGTTCTACGGTACAACACCCCACACGGTCTCAAACCTCCCTGCCGGAAACAATGATCTAAGAATCACTTATTCCGGATATAATGACTACCGGGACACGGTCAGGGTCGTTTCCGGACAGACCATAACCACCTATGCTACCCTTCAGTCACAAGTGACCTATGGCACGCTCACGGTCTCCAGCAGCCCGTCCAATGCAAACATCTACCTGGATGGTTCATACAAGGGCACTACACCCCGCACCATCGGGGGACTCTCCAAAGGTGCACACACCCTTGAAATAACCAAGCCAGGATACTATGAATGGTCAAACACCATACAGATTCATTCCAATCAGGTAACCTATGTCACAGCAACCCTTGCCACAGATTCAAAGACCACTACCGGTTCCATCTCTGTGACATCAAACCCGCCATACGCCTCCGTCTACATTGACGGCGTTTATTACGGCACCACCGATCCCAGCCATGCCCGCATAGCAAATGATATTGCGGCAGGCAGCCACACCGTGAAAGTCACCCTCGCCGGATACCAGGACTCAGTATCAACTGTTGCTGTTAACTCCGGTCAGACATCAACCGTGAGCGCAAACCTTGCCGGTGGTTCTCAAGGTAAGGGAACAATCGATATTTCATCATCACCAATCGGTGCCACAGTCTACTTAAACAACGTGAACAAGGGCATCACCCCGGTGACTCTTACTGACCAGAACCCCGGCAGTTACACGTGCACTCTTCAGCTCCCCGGGTACACTACCTGGTCTGAAGTAGTTGAGGTTCATAACGGCGCCATATCCTATGTATCGGCAAGCCTTTCCCCATCAGCCCCTGCCACCCAGTCCCCGGCGCCTATGATTGCAATAATTGGTGCCCTCGGTGCCTGTGCGGTTATATTTGCTGCGCGCAGACAGGAATAATCCCCTTCCTTTTTTACGGTACAGGAATCTGTATTGTTAATATCATTTAGCGAACAAGAATAGGATAATGAAGGTCTTCGTCATCTCCCCGGGAATGTATACCTATGGTGCAATGGTCATAGCAGGCATCGTCCGGGATGCAGGATATGAAGTGACACTCACCCGCACACTGGAGGCCCCGCCAGGAGAGACGGTGTTTCTCAGCCTTTTTTCCACCCAGAATCTGATGGATGGGGCACTCAAATCATTTATTTTTGCATACCGGAATGCCGGTGGCCGCGTCTATATCGGTGGACCGGTATCGGCGGTGCCGGAGATGGTGCTCGGCGAACTGGCCCCAGACGCAGTCATCTGTGGTGAAGGAGAGGCGGGGGCACTAACCCTCCTCGAGGATGGTATCTCCCCCGAAGTACCGGGGATTGCATTCATAGGCCCAGACGGTATCGTCTTTACCGGGCCGTCACCCCCATGCCCGGTATCCCGCCCGCTGCCGTTCATCCCGCCCGATATCGGCATGCAGGATGTCCGGGGTGCATCAGCCTATATCGAGACACAGCGAGGGTGTATCGGAGCCTGCACCTTCTGCCAGGTACCCAGGTTCTTCGGACGCAAGATCCGGTCACGTCCGCTTGATGAGGTCCTCAAAGAAGTGCAGGCGTTCAAAGATGCCGGTGCACGACGCCTCTCGGTCTCCGGCGGGACCGGATCGCTCTACGGCTACACTGATGGGAAACTCAATGACGATGCGTTTGCAGAGCTTTTGAAGGGGATGGCTGAGATTATGGGTTCAAAGAATGTCTCCTCCCCGGACATCCGTGTGGACTGCATTTCAGATACCGTCCTTAACGCCATCCGTGACTATACCATTGGGTGGGTCTTTTTCGGCCTGGAGTCCGGGAGCGACCGGGTGCTGCATCTGATGGGCAAGGGAGCAACTGCCGCGCAGGCAGGTGAGGCTATTGAAGCCTGCCGGGCTCACGGTCTGCACGTCGCAGGAAGTTTTATTGTGGGATACCCTACCGAGACGATTGCGGAATATGAAGAAACAAAGGACTTT
Source organism: Methanomicrobiales archaeon (assembly GCA_012523385.1). GTDB lineage: Archaea > Halobacteriota > Methanomicrobia > Methanomicrobiales > Methanomicrobiaceae > Methanogenium. The sequence continues at coordinate 788 of JAAYIO010000049.1, read as the reverse complement.
ATCGCAGAATATGCCCTTGACGATGTCTTCATCTCGATAGCAGAACCCATTCCCGGCACACCGCTTGCAGACCTCGCCCTGCGGACGCCTGACGCAGATAATCCTGCCTTTGCCCCGCATATGGGGGAGTATAAGTCCCTGCACCTGACAGAGGCAGAAGCACGGTCGTTTGATCTCCGAATGCATGCTGATCTGTTTAAACCGGGCCTGCATGTGGTGACGGATCAGATCTTCAACGCCTACCTCGCAGAGATCAGAAAAGATGGGGAGACCGTTCGCAGGGCAACGAATCTACTTCGGAAATATGCCTAAAGAATAGATAATTGCCATTTTTTTGAAGATTTTATGTCACCAGCGTTTCTGCCACAGGCAGATGCGCCAGACGGGAGAGTATACATTCTCGGAGGCTATTTGAAAACAAAAAAGGGAGAAAGGTTCCCCGTCACTCTTTCCTGAGCACAGTCACCGCAATCACGAATCCAACAACTGCCATTGCTGCCACATACGGGAAGACACCGATCCAACTGCCGGTTGCCGTGCGGATAAATCCTGCAAGCTGTGGTCCAACAAGAGCACCGGCACCATAAGCCAGAAAGACCACGCCGTACATCCGCGGGTCAGAAGTCCCGAAGTAGCGTGCAGTCGCTGTCGGGGCAACCGCCAGCCATCCACCAAGAGAGCCCCAGAGGATTGCAAACGAGATGACATAGACCGGAACAGAAGGGATAAGCCACATTGCAAGCGAAGCACCGCCGATTAAGAGAAACGAGATTGCCGCCGTTCTCCCC
>JAAYIO010000048.1 GCA_012523385.1 Methanomicrobiales archaeon | reverse complement strand
TTCTTTTTATCTGAAACAGTTGAGTTGTACTCTTTTCGAATGATCTCTTCGAGTGGGTGACGTTGACCATTACGACAGGGAGTGTCAATGAAGTAACACTCATATTCTCCCGAATATTTGGGGGGATGTGTTCATTATTTTTCATATCACTCTCAACACCCACGACCGAGATCTTCTCACTTGCAAAAAGATTTCATGTTCCGGAATTCATGATTGAACTCACCATGCTCATCTACCGGTTTATTTTCATTATCATCGAACAGGCGGAGATGATCTACCGTGCACAGATGATGCGTCTCGGGTACATGAAAAGGAAAGGTTCCATTGAATCCTTTGGATGTATGGCAGGTGCACTTTTCATTTATTCATGGGAATCAGGTGAAAAGATCGTGAGTGCCATGGACTGCAGGTGTTATGATGGAAAATATGCATTACTTGGGGAACAGGGAGTATTCTTTGGCCCTGCCCTGTATCTGTCAATAATCTATCTGGCATCCCTCTTTGGAATGATGAACCTCACCAGCAACATTCACCTATTTGGGAGTCTGATCGCGTGAACTGCATACTTGAATTAAAAAAACTGGAATATCAATATCCGAATGGACCTAAAGCGCTGAATAACGTCAGTCTGCGTGTAATGCAGGGCGAGAAGATCGCTCTTGTAGGCCCAAACGGGGCAGGGAAATCAACTCTGCTTCTTATGTTGAACGGAATGCTCAAACCCGATTCGGGGGCAGTCTGGTTTCAGGGAGAACCTATTTCATACACCCGTAGAGAACTGATGAACCTGAGAAAAAAGGTGGGTTTCGTATTCCAGAATCCGGACCACCAGATCATCGCCCCTACGGTGTATCAGGATGTAGCATTCGGACCGGTTAATCTCGACTATACAGAAGAGGAGGTAGAAAAGTCAGTAACTGAAGCCCTGATGTATGTGGGCCTTACTGGTTTGGAACGCCGCCCACCCCACAACCTCTCAGGCGGAGAGAAGAAAAAAGTGGCTATGGCAGGCGTTCTTGCAATGAACCCTGATCTGCTGGTATTCGATGAACCAACCAGTGGTCTTGATCCTGAGAGTGCCCGAAGCATTATGGAGCTTCTCGATGAACTTCAGCATGCAGGAAAGAGCATCATCATCTCAACCCATGATGTGGAACTTGCCTATACGTGGGCAGACCGAATCGTCCTCATGAATCAGGGCAAGATTATTACCTCCAGTAAACCCGCAGATGCATTTTCTGAGAGAGAATTATTGAGAGATGCAAAATTATCGAAACCTATTCTTGTCGAGCTTTATGACGCACTTTGTGAACTGGGAATGGCAAAATCGGAGAAGATACCACGGTCTGTCCTCGATATTGTGGGAATGCTAAACAGGGAATGCCACCGTTCTGGCAGTTGCAAACCTTCAGGATTCATCATCCTTGCAGATGCTGAATCGCTTACCGAAGATCTGGTAGAGAAAATCGTTCATAATGAAGCGATAAAGATTGTTGGAGGAATGGGCTCCGTTGCTAAGAAACAGGCGGAAGCATTAGGAATATCTCTCACCTATACCCATGGTGTCATTGACAAATGCCTTTTGAAAGCAATTTCAGGACAAAACAGTCTCATTATCACCAGCGGCGGCATGATCAAAAGAGTTCTCAGTCGTGTTGAAGGTTTTAATGCCGAAAGCGGAAATACCATTGAAGTTATCCCATTTAGTGATTATCTGCAGAATAATTGACGGTAATCAGTTAATTACATGATTTGGATAACGACTGCATTTAACCTGCACCACACAATCTGTTTTTTCGGGTTTAATTCAGAAAGATGGTTTCTATGACATCTCAGGATACCATACATTGTCTGCAAAATGCAGGGTCTGAACGCTAAAAATTTCCTGCCATAAGCACAAACAGGTCTGAAACAGGAACCGGCGGGGTATCTACATCACCCAGAGCAATTCTTTCATCCGGATATCCCAACTTTTCACATACCGCAATCCTGCAATCCAATTCCTCATTATGCAACTGTTTTGCAAGGGATGCAACATCAAACTCAGGGTCTGCGATGACAAAGGCAATCTTTCCTCTTTTGACTTCAAACAATATATCCTCAATCGCCTGTTCGTGATCTTTGGCATGGGCGTTTACGATTGCGGTCTTTGTCATCGGGATATGCAGTTTTGCACAGGCATACTGATAGGATGAGATACCGGAGATGATTTCTCCTCCCAGATACCCCAGTCCTGCAAGCATGGGGTCACCGGTTGAAAGAACAACCGCCGTATCCGGCAAACTTTTGAGTGCCTTATAGTCCGCAATCACATGAACCGCACAACCGGCAGGGATGAACGCCTCTGCACGTTCTATCGCTCGGTCAGATCCGTAGATGACGTCTGCATGCTGGATTGCGAAGATGGCTGCCTCGGTGAGCATCCCCGGCCCGCACCCGACACCCACGACCTTCACAATGAATCCCCCTGTATTCGTCCCTCGCGGTCAATGATAACGACCCGCACGCCGGGCCGTCTTTGTGCATACTCTGCAAGATTATCTCTCATAATATCCTTCCAGCGAGGAGACATTGTCAGTTCTTCAACGGTTCCGTATCCGGTGCCATCCAGAATGTGCGGGTTGATAAACTTCAGAATGAGTGCCGGAAGACCGCAGAGAACTGCTCGTCCTTGTGCCGCCTCAATACCCCGTTCCATAAATTTGCCCACCAATATTACCTCATGGTCGGGGAAGTGCATCCTCGCATACCGCAGACCCACTCGTCCGGTGGTGAGAACCGGCATTTCAACAGAGCGAATTCTTTCAAATACATCCTCTGAGAGGTGATCATCCCACGGTTCAACAAGCCCTGTTGAACCCAGCACCGATATTCCGCCTTCAACCCCTACCTTGGGATTGAGGGTCTGTTTACCGATCTCTGCACCGTCCGGGATGGTGAGTGCGACCGACACTCCTTTTAGATTAAGGTCACGGGCCGCTTCCTCAATCGCCGTCTGAATCGCTGCCATCGCAGGAGGACTGATGGCGGCATCACCGACCTGGTACCGGGGCGTCTTTCGCACAAACCGGCCAACGCCCTCTCCCACCACAAGAGTGATGCCAGACTCGGTTTCCGTTGCCTCTGCACAGAACAGCAAATCCGCCGTGATATCATTCATATAATCCCCCGGATATTTTCTCGCAGAACCCCGTCCATCCCGTCCCTCTGCAATGACCTCATATCTGAGGTTGCAGGGAAGGGTGATGAAAACAGACGGTACCGGCTCACAAAGAGAGAGCACAGCCGCCTTGCATGCCGCCGCGGCTGTTGTTCCGGTGGTAAACCCCCGTCTCAGGATTGTTCCACTGGAGGTGAGAATTGCACGTCCCGTTTTGACCTCTCCAAGGGCATCGCTATCCCTGCATGCTTTAACCCATTCATCGGGATAGAGAAAGCCGGTTACCGGATCGTGTATCTTCATCCACTCAACGCTTTTGTTCAATATACATCGTGATGATCTCGTTTAAGGCAGCAACCGCCGGGGGTGTGCCACCGCGTGTGCCCACGTTTGAGACCGATGAAACATCTTTTGTCCTGAGCACCTCTTTTGATTCCTTGGCATTGACAAACCCTACCGGGGTGCCGATGACAAGAGCAGGTTTCAGTCCTTCATCAATCATACGGCAGACGGTTAAGAGGGCAGATGGAGCATTCCCGATAACGATGATGGCATCCTCAAGTCTATCGCGTAATGCGATAAATCCCGCAGATGAACGGGTAATCCCCGTATCCCGCGATATATCGTCTCCAAAATCCAGAGCACAGAGCACCTCTGACTGATGCTCATTTTTTCGGATGCCCATCTGAACCATCCGGATATCGGTTATAATGGGACGTTCTTCCGTGAGGGCACGAAGTCCTGCTTCCACCGGATTATGAGAGAAGACCATGAGGTCTGCCATCACAAAATCTCCGACAGATATGGCACAGCGCTGGCGGATTCGGTCTTCCGGTGTTGCATCACCGACCACCTGACGGGCAAGACTCCTGCTCGTCGATGATATCTGGTAGCCTTCCCGGGTGTCTGCACCCGGATCAATATACGTATTTTCTGTCATAACCCCTCGGTGTGAGCATTAATTCTTTTCCACAGACGGTTCCCATGCGTGACTCCTCTCCTCCGATGATCACAATAGATCGCATATCAACAAAACTGTCATCGGCAAAGAGCGATTCAAGCGTAAAGAACCGGACTTCCTGTTCTTCCCGGAATGCGTTTTTTACCACGACAATGGGTGTGTCTTTATCCAGATAGTTCGATGCGATAGACAATGCCTGTGCCAGATTATCCGGTCTCCCCCTGCTCTTTGGGTTGTAGATGGCGACCGGCACTCCCATCTGGAAGGCCAAGTTCATCCGTTTTAGAATAACCTCCCACGGTGTCAAGAGGTCGGAGAGGGAAAGAGTGACATAATCACCGGAAAGAGGCGAACCGGCACGGGATGCCGCGGCGGTTGCGGCGGTTACTCCCGGTATTACCTCGTATTCAATGCAGGAATTGTCCCGCTCAAGCACTTCGAGAACGATGCTTGCCATCCCGTATACACCCGGGTCGCCGCCGCTGACCATGCAGACAATCTTGTCATGCGCCAGTTCCACGCACGCCCGGGCCCGTTCCACCTCTTTTCCCATGGAACTCCGGATGATCTCCTGACCGTCTAAGAGACTCTCAATCTGGCGGAGATAGAAATCATTCCCGATGACGATATCCGATCCTCGGATGGCATCCTTTGCGCATTCGGTCAGCTGTTCAATTCTTCCGGGGCCGATGCCCACGATTGAGAGTTTTCCTTTCTTATCTGATGATGGCAACGGTCACTCCTCCATAAATCTGCTTCTTCATAATGATCTCTTTTCTCTTCGAAAGGGCCATAGCCGCGGGTTCTGCAACCCCGGGAAGCCCCAGTTTATCGCTGGCCCGTGACGGTGACGGCGGCTGTTCTGCCCGGATGAAGGCATCATCCACACAGACAAGGGTTCCGTTCAGTTCCCTGATTGCCTGAATGAGGCCGGCCTCGTCGCACTTTATCGCGGCTGTCGCATATGCGAGCACTTCACCGGGCGTGATTCCTATCTCGGTGAATGCGGACGTAAGGGCTGACAGGACTTCTTCTTTTAAAATCCCCCTCCGGCACCCGATCCCAACAATATACTCCCCGCTCTTTAAGAGTACAGAGACGCCCGGTGGCACGATGGCAATGGCCGGTGCCGTGATTACGTGCACGGCAACCTCGCCATCGAGAATCCCTGCATTGACTGCCCGTGTCGAGTCCTTGTTGATTACCTCAAGTCCCCGTTCTGTTGCAGACGACTCCACCGAAGGCAGTCCCCGTGTCTCGGTTGCGGTGGTTATAACCGGATGTAGGCCCTCTTTTTCCAGCCGCTTTACCATGGCATTTCCGCCGTGATGCCCTCCCAACACCGGAATGGCATACCGGAAGTCAGGACTCACCACCACAACACACGGGTCTGTCCATTTGTCGTTCAGGTGGGGTGCAAAAGCCCTGACCGCAATCCCCGTGGACATGACCGCAATGATTGTGGTATACTCAGCAAATGCCCTGCCAAAGGCTTCTGCGGAATACAAAACAAAATCAGCGTCCATCCGGCGAGCTAACTCCTGTGCTCTTTCGGCAGTATTTTTTAGGGATATTACGATGGTGTCAGTCATCCGTAGAGGTGGGAATGGGTGTAGGACGGCCCGTCAGGATTCACCACATCACCAATGATGATGAGTGCGGTCTTCTCAATACCTGCGTCTCGTGCCTTCTGTGCGATATCGGCGACTGTCCCGCGGACAATCTTTTCATCAGGCCATGTCGCATGATAGATGACAGCCAAAGGCGTCTCTTGGGGACACTGCAATTTTGCCATGATCGTTTCAAGGTGTTCGGTGCCGAGAAATATCACCATCGTCTGCCCAAGCGCAGAGAATTCAGCGATCTGATCCTCTTCGAGCGTCTTTCCGGCCGGGCGGGTGATAATAACCGACTCTGAGACGCCCTTAAGGGTATACTGGATACCGAGGGATGCCGCCGCCCCAAAAAACGATGAGACGCCCGGCACACGTTCGACGTCAATACCTGCCTTGTGCAGAATATCCACCTGTTCTATGATCGCACCGTAGAGTGCGGGGTCTCCGGAATGGAGGCGAACCACCGTCTTACCAGCATTTGCGGCTTCAATCATGATATCCGTCATCTCTGCAAGCTTCATCCCCCAGCTGTCATATTTTTCAGGAGCGGGGCATGCATCAACCAGCTCCGGGTTCACAAGAGACCCTGCATAGATAAGCACGTCAGTTTGATCCAGCAATGCTTTTCCTTTTACCGTAATAAGGCCCGGATCACCGCATCCGGCCCCGACAATATATATTGTTGGCATCTTCTCATTTCCCGGCGTATAATATGCTGAAATACGCACTTTCCTCGGGGAGTTCGTCTTCATGGTATATTTTCTGGCCGTCCATATACATTTTCTCGGCCAGAATAAATGTGGTGTAGCCGGATTGCCTCAGTTCATCAGCGGTCTCTCTTGGCCGTCTCACTTTCATCCGGAGGAGAGACGCCTTTTCAGAGCCGTCTGTTATCTCGATTCCCCCGTTAAGCGTGACACCCGCAAAGGAGGCAAAGGCGGTTATAGAACTGACACCAGGAACCGATGAATAGGCAATATCGGGATATTTTCTGTCCAGAACCTCACAGAGTCTCCCGAATGTCCCGTAGAAATTCGGGTCACCGAGAATGCAGAATACCGCAAGACCCGTCTTTGCAACCGGGGCGATGATATCAGCGCTCTCCTCAATGCACCGGGTGATGTAATCTTCATCATCGGTCATGGGAAAGGAGAGAACAACCGGGTCTGTTCGGTACGGTGCGATGATCTTCTTTGCCACATTACCGGGAACAAATACCTGATCAGCCTGTTTGATCAGGTTCACGGCTTTAACCGTCAATAATTCCGGATCTCCGGGGCCAATACCAACTGCAACAAGCATTTACTTTTTTACCTCACCAACGATGATAAAAACCGGATTAATGGGTTTAAACATCAGATCGTCCACCAATTCATACGACCGCGACACCTGTACATGAATGACCTCAATAAATATGTCCAGTTCTTTCATCTTTTTAACCGTCCGGGAAACCGTGTCCAACAAAACGGCATTCACCACAATTCTTCCATGGACTTTGTCATTCAGTTTTTCAAGAACGGTCTCGATGTTTCCCGAACCGCCGACAAAGGCACAGTCAAGGGCATTGATCTCATCCAAAGCATGGACAGCATCCTCGTGAATCAGGGTGATATTATCTCGTTTAGCCGTTTCAATCTCCTGTTTTGCATAGGCAATCGCGTCAGCCCTCCAGTCTATGGCAAAGACATGTCTGCACCGGGAAGCGGCGTGAATAGAGATCTTACCGGTTCCGCACCCGACGTCAGCCATGACGTCCCCGTCATGTATCTGGAGTTTGAAGAGGGATATCGCCATCACCTCGTCCTGGGTCGGTCCACCTTTGAGTGACATTGATAGACACAATTTGTCGTATAACAAATAAAGTGATGATCATTTGTCGTCAAATCAAAGAAAATAATGAGAAAAATATCAGTATCGAATGGTAAAATCATCAGCCTCTCGTAACCAGATGATTTCAAACCTAAATCAGATCTGGTTCACACACGATGTACCGAGAGAATGGTATCCACCAGTCCTAATACCAATGAGTCCGTGAAATATGCATGTGTATACCCTGCCAGCACATTCTAAAGGTAAATCTCGTCTTTTGCGTCTTCAATGCCCCGACCCCGTTATAACGTAAGGGCGAACGGAACATATGCATCGGCGTTTACGTCCAGCTTTGTATAATGGAATTCATGGCCCCGATACACAGTCCCTTGGGGAAAGAGAGCGTTTGCAGCGGTGCACTCTGCATCCACATATCCCAGTGCCTGAAACCGGTCCATCTTCACGGTCTCTGCCGGGATGACACCGCACATCGGTGTGCGTGTGCCGTCTATCTCGATACTCTCCGTCAGGTAATTCAGGCCCCCACACTCTGCATAGATGGGCATGCCCTTGTCTGCCGCTCTTTTCACCTCTGTTCTGCATGGTGAGCGTTCCAGTTCCGTGCAATGGAGTTCGGGATACCCACCACCGAAATACAATGCGTCAACATCAGGCAGATGGTCAGTGAGGGGACTGAAAAAGATCAGTTCGGCACCCGCATTTCGTAACCGATCAAAATTATCTGCGTAATAGAAATTGAAGGCTACATCATATGCTACCCCGATACGGACCGACTTTCCCTTACCCGGTTCTTTGGTCTGGGCACAGAATTCGTCACTACGCACCGGGATCCTGCTTCCTGCAGTCGCAATGATAGCATCAACATCACAGTTCTCCTCCATAATATCCGCAAACTCTGAGATTGAACTGGTCTCATGGGCCATCTGAAGACCCATATGCCTGCTCTCAACGCTCCTCCCTTTCTCCCATGGGATATATCCGAAGGCGGGTGCTTTTAGAGAGACGGCAATCATCGCGGCGTGTCGTTTACTGCCAACCCGGTTAAAGATCACACCACCAATCTTCACATCCGGGTCAAATGAGG
>JAAYIO010000047.1 GCA_012523385.1 Methanomicrobiales archaeon | reverse complement strand
TGCAGAGATCATCCGGATGACCCATGACCTGATCACCGAGTGCACCTGTGAGAGCGGATGCCCCTCGTGCATATTTTCACCCAAATGTGGATCGATGAATCATCCGCTTGATAAAGCCGGTGCAGCACTGCTTCTTGGAATGATGTGCAACACCGTTGAGGGTGAAACTACCCAAAGGGAACGTGCTGAATAGCCCCCCCTCTTTCATGCATTCACCATTCTGCATTCGGCATTCGGCATGCCATAAAGATACGCCGGTTGATGATGCGCCACGCTAAAATCAGCCCCATGGCATCAGTAGCGGTTACGTAATCTCGTCCCGCATAAAGGGAGATGGGGCCAACTCCGGTTTCCTCTCCCACTGCCTCTTCAAGACGTTGGATAAGCTCAATCCGGAAATCACCATCGAACCGGATGGCGCCCATTTTTCTTCCGTACTGCTCTTCAGACTGGAATCCGATGAGAAAATCCCGTTCCGCAAGGGATGTCATTGCAAAGAGATCTAAGGGGATAACAATATTTTTTATCGTATTTTCAAATCGTTCCTGCAACAAACTGACTGCATACATCCCCCGTGTTTGGGATGGATCATAGACCGATGGGGTGATTTTGAGGATGGCATCAGCATACTGTTTCTGGACGGCCACATGGGCCTCATAATCAGGTTTACGTGCACGAATATCCGCGGACACCTGTTCGGGAGAATATCCCCGTTCTCCGACATCACGGGCAATCTTCCATGCGTATTTTACCTCTTCATCCGGGTCAACATAGCAGGTGAAATCAAACATTTTGCGTAGTTTTGGGGTAGAAAAGGGATGCAAACCCTCTACGATTACTATTTTCGTCGGCGAAAAGGGGGCTGGTGCATCAAACGTTCCGGTCGTGTGGTTATAGGATGGTTTTGGTATTGTCTGGCCGTGTTTCAGAAGAGAGATATGCTCTTCAAAGAGGGAGATATTGTTTGCGTCCGGGTGCAGGGGAGTGATCCCCCGCTTTGTACGTGCCTCCCTGTCAAGGAGGTGGTAATCATCCATTGAGAAATGAGAAACCAGATCGGGTCCAAAGATCTGGCGAAATGCACGGCTGATGGTGGTCTTCCCCGATCCTGAATCCCCCGCAACGCCGATTAGATAAATGCAATTCGAATCTCGTATTGTCTCCCTAAAATTTTCGGTTTCCATTCATGATACCTTTTCATTAGAGCGTAAAAATGTAGCGGTTAGCGGGTGACATGACAGAAGAAAGAAGGCAGATACCTTCTCGGTCGTTCTCTTTTCAGATTTTTCACATAAGGGGATAATCTCGGAATAGTAGCAAAAGGGGAGAAACTGTACACGATAGAATCTCCGTATAAACCAATCTTTTTAGGACTCATGATGCCTACAACAAGGAGTTACGCATTGATAGCATAGCACGGAAGCAGATTATACATACAGAAAGAATGCAATGAGGAAATCTGAATGATCAATGCTGAGATTATTCATCTCAAACTGAATCAGTAGCCCTAATTACAGCCAAACGGGCAATTTAACCAAAAAATAGACCCCCACTCAAAACGACTCAAATTAAGATGCATACTATTAAGAATTCGGAACGGTAAAAACTGCATATTCATGACGGATTTATGGGTGTATCTGGGGATAGCAATAATCGCTATTGCAATCGCCTGGGCAGGGGGGTATTATGGGTTCACATTCCACTTTCGGAAACGTTTTCTCACCGTGGCAGACGAATGTATGGATGCTGATTCAATCGAACCGCTCATCGATGAGCTGGAACGGCAAAGCTAAACGGAGGAGAAATAACGATGGTTGAAGTATTAGGTGCAGCCCTTCTCGGAGTGGTATCGCTCTGTTTTGGCCTGCTGTTAGGGATCCAGATGGCACATATCAATTATTCACGACGGCTGACAAAACTTGCAATACGGTGCATTAATTCAAAGACAATTGCACCAGTGCTCGTTGCAGCATCAGAAGAACGTGCCGCTCAGAAAAAATAAAAAAAGCTGTGCAAAAAAGGCAGGTTCAGTCTTTAGCATCCCCTGTGCAATGCATAAGTGCCTCACAGGGAATATTTATTTTTAGCATGTCCCTTTTACTTTGGATCCAATCTCCTGCTTCTGTATGCCAAAGGGGCTGAGAGAAGTGAGTATACGCATACACCGGCGACGATGAATGCGCCTACCAAAAGGAAGACTTCCTCGATTCCGAAGAGACCGGCGACAAGACCCCCTATAAGAGGTGCAATAATTCCACTCCCACCGCGGACGGAATTATAGATCCCCATTGTTGTTCCCATGCCATACTCTCGGCCTGCCTCAACCATGGTGGCACTCACCGCAGGGAAGAAGAAGAGAGCTCCGGTAGCATTCACCAATGATACCACCAAAAATCGGTAAATGTTGTGCAGAAGGGGAAGAAAACCAGTGTCACCGCAAAGATCAATGCTCCGGGAATAATAAGCACCCTGCGGTTTTTTCGGTCACCGATTCGTCCAAACACCATCTGAAGGGTGCCCGCTAAAAAAACATTCAGCGAGATGATGATGCCGGCGCCTCCAAGAGATATACCAAAAAGTGGAACGAGTAAGGGAATAAAAACAAGAATGCAGATCATGCTGAATTCACAAACAAAAGTGACCAACATGGTGCCGCCATAGAGAGGATTCCCAAAAATACCGCGCATTGCCTGCCTGCCATTGTCATTTCTGTCTTTTGGCCTCTTTTGATCAGGCCTCGGTTCAATGAGTTCTTTTTCTTTGGTTGCAGCTGTTGTGGATGGCAGAAGAGTCCGTTCTTGAGGCAGAAAGAGTAGTACAATCAGGCATGCAAGGGCAGAAAATGTCATGAGGGCATAGAAAGCCGCCGAGAATCCGAAGAGATCATAGATAACACCACCCATCAGAGGGCCGGCACCAAATCCGAAGAGTGTGGATGCCTGATACCGTGACATAATGCGTGCCTCCTCTCCCTTAGCAGCAATTTCGCCCAGATACGCCATTGCAACAGGTGCGATCATCGCTGATGCGATGCCATGCACAAATCGGACGACGGTTAGGAGCTCAACCGTGGGTGCGATGATGTAACCAAGTGATATTATGGCATAAAAGAAGAGTCCTGCTGCCATGATATACTTCTTTTCATACCGGTCTGCGAGCCTGCCGAAAAATGGCATACAGAACGTTCGTGAGAATGCAAATGCAGCAAATACCACACCAATCCAGAATGGCGATGCACCAAGGGTATCTGCGTATACCGAGAGAATGGGCACAACCATGCCGATACCCACGAGTGAGATAAAAACGGATAGCGAAAGCACAAACAAAATGCGTGTTTTCTTGGCCGGGGATATTGGGTTGGGTATAATGGGTGCACAATCTTTCACGGAAATCTCTCGGTATTATTGGTGTATATACATCGTCAGGCAAAGTGATAGCCCTATTCTCCCTTGCACTCCTACACCATGGATAGGTTACTATACCTTTTCTCCTCTCTCCTTGCCCTCTAATCCCACAAATACTCAATTATTGAGATATGCATATTTTTGAGTAATAAGATAAGCTCTGCTCCTCAGTCCGTTTACCTTAGATGAACAAATTCATTGATTCACCGTAATTCAGTTACAAATAATACCAAATAGTAGTTACATTTTCATTGAACTGCCCGTATCGGTGACGAATTTAGTATAAACACAATATTCAAATTGATTCAGTTCACATGATGAAATGTGATAGTATGGGGTTTGATCAGTCTAAATGTATATTTTCAGAGTGTAGTGGGGAATGCCTGACCCGGTGCCCTTATATTTCCTATGATGAAAAAAGAGCAAAAGGGGCAATCCGATCTCTTATCGCAGGAGAAATTGCACCAATTCTTTCCGAGTGCATTACCTGTGCCGCGTGCAACGATTTCTGCCCACTTGGTGCAAATCCGTGGGACCTCATTGCATGGAGGCAGGAACAGACCAATATTCTGGGCATCCCCAAAGATGCAAAACCATCGAGTGACTGGCTCACAAAGCCAGATATGGTTGTCCACGGAAAGAAAGGAGGCCCACTCATCTCAATGGGTGGTATCTTTGAAGTGGTGCCACAGGTTGAATTTTTAACGGGAAAGATGTTTGAGGATGCGACCCTTATTGGCGGCGGTAGCATTGCCTGTGGATTTACCGAGACCCATCTGGGTCGGGCGTCCCGTCCTCTGACTTTTCTTCCGGAATTTATTGCAAACCTGACAAAAGAGGCAGAGAAATACGGCGTGAACGAGATCATCTTCACCCACGATGCCTGCTACAATGTGGTAACCACCATTGCCATGCAACAGCATATTGAGGTTCCATTCCGGCCAGTTCACATCCTCGAATATATCAGAGACTGGTTGCGCGACAATCCCAGTCTGATTACACCGCTCAATGTCAAAGTAGCTGTTCAGGGGGGGTGCACGACACGCTATGCACCGGCAGGCGGTGACCACGAAATATGGTCAGACTGGCTTGCCGAGATCTTTGATTTGATTGGTGTAGAATCCGTTGAAGATAAACGGAAATACACCGGTGATGACCGCCTCTGCTGTGGTTCTTCCATCTTCCATAAAGAGCGTGATCGGGCGATGGGTATCCAGCAGATGAACATCGAGGATGCGATTCTTGCCGGTGCCGAACGCTATGTTTTCATCTGCCCCGCCTGTATCTCGATCATGCGGGCCACATGCAAAAAGATGAACCTTGAACCGACCTACATCACCCAACTGGTACGACAGGCACTCGGAGAAGACTTGGGAAAGGCAGGTACCGCAGGATTCGGCTACCCGGTGAAGTGAAAGAAACCTGATACCAACATTTAGAAGACAATCATAAACAAGGAGAAAACAATGGTAACATTTACAAAAGAGATGTAAGAAGGGCTCAGAGTTCCCGGAAAAGGTGGAAGTCTGGTATATCTCTGTACATCAAGTCTTGACGGGAAGCCAAACATTGCTGCGATGCGATTTGTTGCAACCCACATGGATGACAAGATTCTGATTGCAGATATGTTCCTCCTGAAAACCAAGATGAACATAAAGGAGAACCCTGAGGTGGCGGTCGCTATCTGCCATCCACTGGAAGAAGGGCGATGGTGGGTCTTCCGCGGAAAGGCAGTCGATATCGAATATGGATTCCCGAGGGACTTTGACTGGTATGGGGCAAATGCAACAGATATCCTCAATGAATGGGGTAACTGGAACAAGTCTGAACCTCCGGATGAAGTGCCTCCCGACATTGTCTTCCCCAAGGCAGCACAGCGGGGTGTTGTGGTCATCCATGTTGAAGAGGCATATTCGATTGAGCCCGGACATGCAGGAGAAAAGATCCTTTAAGGAGGCAGGAAAAAATGACCGTCAAATTAACCGAACGAATGCAGGCATGGATTGAAACAATGGGATGCCATCTCTGTGTGGCTACTCCGCAAGGGGTTCCCTATGTGACACTGGGAAGGTTTGCCTCCGTCACTGCGGACGATGAAGTAGCTTTTGCCCTCGCACAAGATGAATATGGTATCATCAGTACGGCACTGAAGACAAATCCATGGGTTGCCCTTGGGGTATCAAAGCAGGGCGGCATCCGGGCATCCTTCCAGTTCAAGGGCATAGGACGGGTCGTCACCCAAGGACCCCTTTTTACCGGCATTGCAGCAGAGGCAAAAGAAGCACAGGGAATTGACACCTATGCAGTCATCTACGTGAAAGTCAGTGAAATATACTGCACAAAACCTGGTGCTGAGGCAGGTCAGCGTCTTGATATGATGACTCCCGATGAGGTATGTGAATGGGAAAAGAAGCGTTGGCAAGACATACCCCGCAAAAATACAAAATAAGGTACGAGCATGAGTATTGAATCAGAAAAGCAGGAAGGAGTTATAGCAGCAGATAGCAAAAAGAAAATTCCCAAAAAATTTCCTTTGGTCATCCCTTTTTCCTGTGAGGGATGCGGAGACTGTATTGAGGTCTGTCCCACGGGGTCAATCACCCTCGTTGACCTGGGAAGAAAAATTGACAAGGCTTGGATTACCGAGCCGGAAACCTGTATCGGTTGTGGTAAATGTGCCACTGCCTGTGTGGTCGGTGCTGTCCAGATGACTGAATATGTGGAAAGGGCACTCACCCGTTACCGGGAGAATCCAACTCCGGAATAATTCATTTTTTTACTACATTTTCAGACGCTAACGAACGCCAAATGAGGTCAAAAGCACCTCACTGTTGTGTGCACCAAAGTGGCGGACGACACCTGTCGTACAGTCATTAACGGTTATCTCGGCAGGAGAGAATGCAAGACGGGAATCAATGCCCAGAAAATCATTCCCAGCTTCCTTGAAGAGAGTAAAGAATGGTTTCCCGTAATCAGGGGAATTCTCAGATGGGAGGGTTTCAAAGAGGGCATCATACCGTTCAGTGGTGATGCAGACTGATCCGTAATAGATATTGCAGTCATTTGTTGTACCCATCGCCTCCATCATATCCTTTTTCACCGGTGCTATGGGAGAAGAACCCGTAGCATGACGAATCAGTGAGAGGTCATATCCGGCCTCTTCGAGAGAATGCATGACTATTGTGACAATCCGTCCGGAGATCTGTATTGATCCGACGAGGCTTCGTATCGGTGCTACGAGCAATGTCAGGTTGGACGGGTCTATCCCACATTTTTCTGCGATATATCCGGCAGTATCAGCATCCGGGAGCGTGTCTGCTTCAAGAGCAATGACGCCCACATCTGCCTCATCCTGATACCCAATCGTGCGGTAGGTGCTCTTTGGCTGGAGAGAGAGGGCACGTCCCGGCCCGGACGCCATCGCCCGGTATGACGGGGTCTTAATGATCCATCCAGCCTTCTGTGAACCTAGGCACGCGATGGGCGGGTGCTGAATCGTGAGGTGAAGAAAGGGAAATGGGATCCCACCAATGGATTCAACGACTATCTCTGTTGTGGCAAGACCCGCAAGACAGGCCTCCACATAGAGTGCACCCGCACGGTAACTCCCCCGCACATCCACGCCACAGTCTATAACTGTGGCACCGTTTCCCAGAGTATGTGCCCGGATTTCAAGCGCCTCCTCATTGGCGAGCATCTCTTCTATGACTGGCTGTACTGTTTTGTTAATGCTTACCATGATTCTCCCGTCTCCTTAGACCACCATTTGTTTGTTCCTGACGTAAATCCACGGATTGAAACAGAAGATACAGATGAGATGAAATGAGATGGTAGGTTTTTCCCCACCTCTATTTCATACGGGTGGAGACCCCCCCCGTGCACCCCCTGCAATGCGCATTGACTCGGATAGAATTTAGTATCAGAATAGCAGTAAGTGAACTGTGGATTCAATCACCCATGCCTTTTCCATTGCCATTCCCCTATTACTCGTAGGCAACACCATACTTGTCCCTTTTGCGGTGATAGGTGCGGTGATCCCGGATATTGATGTGTTATTCTTTTTAGTCTCGGGTGATAATCCATCTTGGTATATCTTCACGCATGGCGGAATCACCCACAGCATTGCGGGCGCGGCATTTCTCTCCCTTGCGGCATTTATTATCCTTTATATACTATCCTCCAGTTCATGGTTTGGGCGGTATTTTCCTGAAGAAGTCACTCTCATGGCGGGTTTCGCTCTTCTCGCCGGTGCGATGTTACACATTATTCTAGACTATCTCGCTTATCCCGGCATTCCTCTCCTTTGGCCATTTTCATCAGAAAAGTTCACGCTTGGCATCTTTCCTGGCCCGTCCCTTCCAATCCTGATTGCAAGCCTCATTCTGCTCTCCCTTATCCTGACCCAGAGGGCAGGACCGGGAGTCTATCAGGGATATATTATCGTATTTCTCGCGATTATTTTCATATATACCGGGCTTGCCCTATATGCGAACGTAGAGACTGACGGGGAGGCAATCCCCACCATGAATCCCAGCCGTTTTATCACCATTGAAGATGAGGGGGGTTCCTTTGTCGTCCGCTCGTACTCCATTCTCCATGGCAACGGTGAAGAAATCCTGTACCGCAAATATACTAATATCACCCCCTCAGAAGTGGCTGGAATTTCTGTGTTGCCTGAAGTGGAACGCCTCTATTACCATTCCTACATTGTCACCGCAGAACGTAGGGAAGGAAGCATTGTCCTCCACGACCCCCTGAGAGAAGAGAAGATCTTCCGCTATCCGTTTGAGTATTCGTCTCTTGAAATTCCCGTCTGAAATAGCCTCTCCCGATAATTCTGATCAGACGAGAGGGTTCTGACGGTTCTCAAATAAAATAACAAAAAAAGGGAACGATGTGTGGGTTTATGCGTCCAGAACACTCCGGACGGAGATAAAGACTGGTCCACGGACATCAATCTTCTTGTTATTGTCGGTGATTGTACGCATCACATGGTTCTCAATTTTGATATTAACATCAGACGGAATCTTTGCCATCTTGACCTGTACATGGGTGCCCTCACCAGAACAGGCTGCCTCTTCAATGCGGGCGGCCGCGAGGTTTGCAGCTGCTTCAAGGTATGAGATGCCTGTAGCAGCACCATTCTCTCTCACCTTGGCAAATTTCTCTGTGTCGGGAACCCCGAGAATCTTGCCATCTTCGACATAGATTTCATTGAATGCCGCTGGGCCACAGAGGTGTGAGTTCTCTTCTTCTTCCTCAACAATGACGCGGATACGTGTGCCACAGCACTCCCCCTCCCATACCACAAAAGAACAGGGGCTAGCCTCCTGTGCGTGAATGGTGGCGGTCTTTTGTATCGCCTCTGCCATGAGGATGCCCTCTCTCGTGTGGGGAACCTCCCGCAGACCAATCCCCGAGGCAAGTTCTGCATCGGTGAAGACCGGGGGATAGAACTGTGGGTAGGTGAGTTGGCGGACGTCATTTGACTGATACTCGATCATTGCAAGACGTTCCACCCCAAGTCCAAGGTTCATCACCGGGACACCGATGCCGTATTCGGCAAGAGCAGACGGGGAATACATGCCAAAGGTGGCGACCTCAACCCATCCATGCACCGGATGGCGGGCATACACTTCGGTCTGGGTGTCGGGAATATAATATTTAGAACGCTTCTCATCGGGGCGAAACTCAAAATCCTCAAACCCAAATGCCTTGAGAAGAGCTGCTGCGACCGCCTTTCCGTCCTCTACGGTGACATGCTCACCTGCAACAATACAGGATGCAGAGTGGTAGGTCATCAGGCGGGTTGGTCCCTCTTCCTGCTCCCGCCTAAAACAACGGTCAATGGAGAACTGGCGAATGGGGTGCGGCAAATGATCCCACATCGCCCCTAAGGAGAGGAACCATCCCGAGGTCATGTGCGATCGCAGAGTAGTCCGTGAAGATTCCGGTGCCAGTGCACGAAACTCGGGGAACACCTCGTCCATCATCCGCACGACAAGAGCATCGTCACAGCCGAGAACTTTTGCCAGTTCAAAGGTGAGTTCGTCACCATCCACCTCTGCCTTCTTGTAGGCATGCAGGGTTTCACGGAGACGTTCTTCTCCGTCTTCACCCAGTTTTTTCCCAATAATCTGCTCGATCTGTGCGACCCGCTCTTTGCCGACACCCACGTTTGGGCGTGGCAATCCGCCGAGATAGAATACCCGGTCAAGAACTGCAGATGCCTCAGGCCCAAACTGGCGGTAGACATCTTTCTCATCGATAAAAAGAGGCACTCTTGCCTCATCAAATCCGATAGAAAGGTATGCCTCCCGCAGGCGTGAGGTGGTCTCTGCTATGGGGTGACGGCGGGCGGATTTGTATCTGTACCGCGGGTATTTGTCTTCTGCTCCAACCGGATCGATGATCACTGCTCCGTTCTTCCAGGCGTGTTCAAAGTCTGTTCGTGCCAATTCCCGATATTCATCTGGATTAAATTTCATTTTTACCGCCGTTTGAGACAGACCACCCCGGATACCGGGCTGTCATCGTAGACTTCGTAATCACAGTATTTCGTAATTTCGTTTGCAAACGCTGTCACATACTCATGGGTTGGCATATGCGCACGAGTAAGACGATTGCGCGAGTAGCCAAGATACATGTATCCTTTCACTTCGACATAAAGGGGCGAGGCATCCTGAATCAGGCGTGCATACCCTTCGGGACTTGTGTCATTGAGCCCTTTCACAACGGTGATGCGTATCGCAGACTGTCTCTCCCCCAGAAGAGAGAGGCTCTCTTTTACCTGTTCCCACGAGTCCTCCATGGGACGACAGACACGCTTGTAGGTCTCTTCATCCGGCCCGTCCAGCGAGACATAGGTCTGATACGGATTGCACCGCTTGATCATATCAGGCCGTGTGCCGTTTGTCACCAGAAATGTGGTGAATCCTGCATCATTCAACAGCGTAATGAGTTGAGGTAACTGGGAGTAAAGGGTGGGTTCACCGGAGAGGGATACTGCTGCCATATTCGGTGTGAGCGCCTCTTCCCAGAGTTTTGGTTCAACCTTGTTGTTTGCAATCGGATTATATCCGGCAAGGGCCTTTTTCTGAAAGAAATGCAACCGGTCCATGATGACTTCCGGGGGGCACTCCTCTTCTTCGACCACTTCATGCTCCATCGACCGCCAGCAGAAGAGGCAACGCTGGTTGCACTTCAGAGTCGGGGTCATCTGGACACAGCGGTGGCTTTCGATACCATAGAACTGTGCCTTGTAGCACATATCTCCCCCAAGAAGCGTTCGTTTGTTCCACATACACGGCTTGAGAGCCGCAGAGGAGCGGGGGGATAAAAATTGGTAGCCCTGTTTTAGCAGGGCCCTACATGCTTCTGATTGCATCGATTCCAAGGGTTTCGAGCACTTCGCTCAGGGTATTCTGTGCTGCCCGGACAAGGGTCAGCCGGGCATCCCGAACCCCTGCCTCTGCTTTGAGAACCGGGTCGGTGTGGTAGAACGCATTGAAGAGGTCGGCTAAGTCACGCGCATATATCGCAAGGTGGTGGGGATGGAGTTCCTCTACCACGGTCCGGAGCACCACCGGGAAGAGGCCTATCTGCTTTGCAAGTGCTATCTCTGATTCGGTAGAGAGTTCATACACCGGAGTGAAGTCTCCTGCCTTTTCAAGGATAGAACAGGCCCTTGCATGGGAATACTGAATATAGGGGGCGCTCTGGCGT
This sequence comes from Methanomicrobiales archaeon, assembly GCA_012523385.1. Taxonomy (GTDB): domain Archaea; phylum Halobacteriota; class Methanomicrobia; order Methanomicrobiales; family Methanomicrobiaceae; genus Methanogenium. Next base: position 1,502 of record JAAYIO010000047.1, on the reverse strand, counting down.
TCAAAGTCAAGTGCCTGCCGCCAGTCAAAGACGGTGCTCTTCTCCTGCGAGACACGTACAATATCATAGCGGACTGCACCGATGGCAACGGATGCCGCGATGGCCCGGCACTCTTCTTCGGAAAGTTCTGGCCGGCGGGTTGTCACTTCCTCAAACGCCTTCTTTGTCACTTCGTTGATGAGTTCATCAGCAGAGATGAACTTGCCGGCACGGGTGCTCATAGAACCTTCCGGAAGACTCACAAACTCAAAGAAGATAATCTCGGGTACCTTTTCGCCGAGGAGTTTCATTGTCGCCTGCAATTGGGCACCAATAAGTTTGTGGTCAGCACCTAAGACGTTGATGAGACGGTCAAAGTGTTCACCCTTCCATACATGGTAGGCAAGGTCACGGGCGGCATACACACTCGTGCCGTCTGAACGGCGGAGCACATACTGCTTCTCAAACCCGAATGCGGTGAGGTCCATAGCAAGGACATCAACGTGGGAAGCCTCGGGAAGCGCTTCTGCCCGGTTGAGTATAGCGGTCATCGAACCGTCCTGAACAAATCCGGATTCCCATACAAATCGGTCATGGGGAACATTGAGGCGGTTGAGTGTGACCTTTATTCCCTCTGCACAGAGGGATACCGCCCGGCGGAACTTCTCGACAATCTCGGGGTCGCCCTGTTCAATAAGACCCATGCGCCGGTCAATTTCCTCTTTTATCGACGGGTCCGCCTCGAGCGCATGATTTGCTGCCACATAGACACGGGCGACATAATGATCGTCTTTTTCCCCTTCATTCTGTGGGATAGTAAGAAAATCAAATCCCCACGAGACGATTGCAATCTGACGACCCATGTCGTTTAGATAATATTGCACATCGATGTCATGCCCTGCTTTCCGGAATACCCGGGCCAGCGTGTCCCCGATGACCGAGTTCCGGATATGCCCCACATGCAATGGCCCGTTGGGGTTTGCTGAGGTATGTTCAATACAGACCTGGCCCGGCACATCCGGCAGATCTCCATAGCCCGGCTGGGAAGCTGCCTTTACCACATCTGCGACATACTTTTGTCCAAAAATAAAGTTGATGTAGGGGCCGGTGGTGATGACTGAAATTCCTTCCTCAGCTAACGGTTCGGTAATTGCTGCCGTAACTTCAGCGGCAATCACCATAGGGCTTTTTCTCTGTGTTTTTGCGAGTGTAAAGGCTACAGTTGAGGCAAGGTCGGCATGGTCACCGCCGTCACCAAGGAGTACATCTGCTGCTCCTGTTGCGTCTTTCAGGGCTGTTTCAACAGCCCGATATGCATCCTGATACATCAGTATCCTGTCCTGTATCGCAGTATCGCTGCAACTCCGCCAAAGGCGTTATAAAGAATCGATCCTTCTTCAAAATCATTGGAGATGATCATCACTTTGGTTGAGCTTGCATCGGCAAGTTCTGTGAGTTCATCGATGATATCCGTCTCTTCTTCAAGGTAAAGAGGTGCTGTGCAGTCCGGGCAGTTGCCCAGA
>JAAYIO010000046.1 GCA_012523385.1 Methanomicrobiales archaeon | reverse complement strand
ACCGCTCCGCCCGCATCGAGGATGATATAGTCCTTCACGGTATCGTTGAGTTCTGGATCGGCGAAGTCAAGGTTTGCGCATAGCAACGGATAGGGGGTATTGGTCGCCATTTCTTTAAAAAATTCCGTTGAAAAATCAAATGCATGGTTTCCCGTCACGGCAGCATTAACCCCTGCCATTGAACAGGCCATAGATTCAGGAATGCCCCCATACTGGCGATAAAATCCTCCCTCACCAAGATCACCTGCAAACAGGTACAGGGTTCCATCCGTTTCTCCACTAAGCGTGTTTGCGAGTGCACCAATTCTCCCGATGCGTGTGCCGGTGTCCGTGTCACTCATGCCAAACAAATGACTGTGAAGATCAGGTGTTGTCAGTATCCTGATGGTGCCTGAATAATCCCCCTCGATGCTTGCTCCTCCAAAAATGCTACTGCCCATCCCCATTGAGAGAATGGCCAAAATGGCTATTGCAATCACTGAGACGGTCAGGATGATTGCCTGAATATACCATATGACGGTTGCTCTTTCCATGTATATCTCCAAAAAATTCATGAGCCCGATGGTACCCGGAACTGTCCGGTGTGTCCGGCACATCATGCCGGATGATACGGTGTTCCATGCGAAACCATGGGCTCCCTAATTCGTAAATATTTGGAGTGGAGGGTTATAATAGCCAGTTAAACGGTGCTGCTGTCCCCTCAACCTGAGGGGGCAGTCATCCGTGTTGAAACCAGTTGGCGATTTGCCGCTCAGGTGATTTTGGATGAGAGTATGCAGGTGAGGGTTTGCACCCAATCCCCACCGTCCGCCCCTAGGCCTGCTTACTGTTTTTGCTAAAGTCCGTTCCCTGTTCGTATGCCATATCGTTAGATAGATGTCTTCTTGAACAGGAATGCGCCAATTGAGATCATTACCGCCGTAAATGCCCCGAGGACACCGAGACAGACCAGTGGATGAATGGCAGATGTGCCCAACAGACCGTAACGGATGCCCTCCACGCCATAGGTGAGCGGGTCGAGGAGTGTCAGGGGTATGAGCCATTCCGGCAAACTCGAGATGGGGAAGAGTGCACCGGAAAGTCCGAATATCGGGAAGACGACAAAGTTCATGATGAGTTGGTAGCCGTGCATATCCTCCATCTTTGAGGCAATGGCAATGCCGAGTGCCGCAAAGCAGATGCCGATAAGTGCCATAAAGAGAAATGCGATGACAAACCCGGTGAGAGAGGGGAGACTCAAACCGATAAAGAGCGATAAGACGAGAATAAAGGCTCCCTGTATCACCGCCGTTGTGGCACCGCCAAACGTCTGACCGAGCATGATCTCAAGGCGTGAAACGGGTGCCACCAGGGTCTCTTTCAGAAATCCAAACTGTTTGTCCCATATTATTTGGATGCCGGAGAAGACCGAGGTGAAGAGCACGGTCATTGCAATGATGCCGGGAATCAAAAACTGGATGTAGTTCTCTCCTGAACTGCCGGGCATATCCACAACCGCATTCAGTCCGAACCCAAGAGCCAGAAGGAAGAAGAGCGGCATACCAAGACTGCCGACAATCCTGCTTTTTGAGCGGACGAATCGCTTGAGACTGCGCAGCCAGAGTGTATAGACGATATCCATTTAACGCCTCCTCCCCATCATCATCCGCATCCGGTCCGTTGCCCCTGCCTCATCCTCACGGATGGACTTTCCGGTGTAGTGCAAAAAGACATCCTCCAGTGTTGGTTTACGGATGGAGACGGATGATATATCATATCCGTTCTTTCCAAAGATGCCAATCAGTTCTGTGAGATGTTTTTCAGCAGACTCGAGCCGGATGGTTACTACCCCGTTGTGCTCCTCAGCACCAGATATCCACGGTGCCGAGATTTCAGCGGCAATGCGTTTTGCATCAGGGGATGACACGGTTACTACATCCCCCGAGACGCGTGTTTTCAGCTCTTCAGGAGTATCCATGGCAATGATCTTGCCTTTGTCGATGATGGCGATGCGGTCACAGAGCCGGTCTGCCTCGTCCATGTAGTGAGTGGTGAGAATGATGGTGATCCCCTTTGTCTGATTCAGCGTCTGGATATAATCCCAGAGGTGGTTACGGGTCTGCGGGTCAAGACCGAGGGTTGGTTCGTCTAAAAAGAGCACGGCCGGTTCGTGCAGAAGACCTCGTGCGATCTCAAGACGGCGCCGCATACCGCCGGAAAAGGTCTTTACCAGACTGTCTTTCCTATCGTATAACTCCACAAGGTGCAGGAGTTCTGTTGTTCGTTCTTCCCGAACATTTTTAGGGATGCGAGACAATCAGCCGTGGAAATCCATATTCTCCCATGCGGTCAGTTCCTCATCGAGGCTCTGATCCTGAAAGACAATGCCGATGGATTTTCGTACCCCATCCTGATCCCCCTGAATGTCGATACCATTGACAAGTGCCTTACCAGATGTCGGTTTCAGAAGGGTGGAGAGCATCGAGATTGTCGTGGTCTTTCCGGCACCGTTCGGGCCTAAGAGGCCGAATATCTCTCCTTGTTTGATATCAAAGGAGACGGCATCGACCGCCGTGAAGTCCCCGAACCGTTTGGTGAGGTTCTCTACCTGAATTGCGTTCATTCTACTGTTTCTCCCTCTCCCCCAAGTTCCCTGAGGTCATGTTTGCATTGCATGAGAATCTCTTGTGCTCTCTTCTGTTTGTCGTCAGAAAGGTCACGGATACACTCCCGTATTTCCCATACGCTTTCTGCAAGGGATGCACGTCCTTCTCCAAATATTTCTGTATGAATATTCCGGATAATCTGGACGTTTTCGTGT
>JAAYIO010000045.1 GCA_012523385.1 Methanomicrobiales archaeon | reverse complement strand
CGACAATGTCAACCCCGGCACCATTGCGCGCAATCCGGATGCGGCACGTGAGGCGCTCTCTGTCATTGTCCGCTACCATACCGCAGGTGACATCGCTGCTTTCGGCATGGAGACCGCAGACCCGGTGGTGGTTGCCGCAAATAATCTCAAAGCGGATGCCGCGATGATGATGGACGCCATCCGCATCGTAAACGAAGTGGGCGGTATGCGGGAAAAGGGTGTGCCGCATCTGTTGCCGGGGTTAAACTTTGTCTGTGGACTGGCCGCTGAAACCGAAGAGACGTATGATAAGAATGAGGCGTTTCTGAAGGATTTAATTGCATCCGGCCTTCTGGTGCGTCGAGTCAATATCCGTCAGCTGATGCCCTTTGAAGGCACGAAGGCATGGGCGGAGAATACGCTGGGCAAACATGACACCCGGTTCCGCGCCTTCCGTGAACATGTGCGCGAGACGTTTGATGTCCCGATGCTGCAACGGGTCTTTCCGGCAGGCACACTGCTTTCTGATATCTATGTTGAGGAGTGTGGCAGGGTATCATTTGGGCGGCAGATGGGGACATATCCCATTCTGACCGGCATGCCTGCAGAAATCCCTGAAGGAACGGTGCTTGATGCTGTTGTCTCTGATCACGGGCGACGGTCGCTGACTTCCCTGCCGGTTCCAATCAATGTCAACACCCTTTCAACAGCGGCAATGCGGTTCATTCCGGGAATTGGCAAGAAACGAGCGACATCCATCGCCGCGAAACGGCCTTTTGCATCTCTTGATGCATTCCGGGAGATTGTGGGTGAAACGCCGCTCGACCCGTATCTTATCCTTTAATTTTCATGGTCCGGGAGCACTGTAAACGGTTTTAATGCCATCCACTTCCCGAATTTCCATCAATTTGAGAATATCTGTTCTGGTGACGATGCCGGTCACCTCTCCGTTCTCGACTACGGGTATACGGCCGATCGTATTTGTTGCAAGAATTTTTAGGGCATCGTAAAGGTCGTGGTCTGGTGTGAGGGTGATTACCTCACGTGTCATGATATCACGAACCTGAAGGGCATCCCTATCGATTCCAGAGGCACTCTGAATGTCCTGCAGGGTCACCATCCCTGCGAGACTGCCACGCTCCATCACAGGAAACCCGAGATGATGGGTTGAGTACATGAGGTTCATGGCCTCGGTAACAGGCATATCCATGGGCACGGTGGTCACCGGTGATGACATTGCGTCCCGAACAGTTACTCCCGCAAGCAACTGCGTGTAGCGGATCATGGTCACTTCCTGTCCGGCCCCGAAATAGATGAATACGGCGATCAGGATGAGGATGATATTGAAGGAGAGCAGGCCTGCAATGCCTAATAGGATGGCGACTCCTCTCCCAATCTCTGCTGCGATGCGGGTCGCCTTTTCTATCGGAAGCCAGATGGCAAGAAGCGCGCGGAGTACGCGCCCCCCATCCATGGGAAATGCAGGAAGGAGGTTGAAGGCAAAGAGGAAGATATTGAGCAGGCCAAGGTAGCCAAAGATGTAGAAGAGGAGTCCGGCGACTGCAGGGTCGGGGATGGAGATGAGGCTTGCAAAAGCGATTCCCTCTGAAACAAGCCCGATTAAGAGGCTCATCATGGGGCCTGCGAGAGCCATTGGCAGTTCGTCCCGCGGTTTGAGTGAGACCCCGTCCACGATCTCCGCTGCGCCACCAAGGATGAAGAGAGTAATAGACCCAACCTTCATGCCTCTGTGCATGCCAATCACAGAATGGGCCATCTCATGTAGTAAAACTCCCGCAAAGAGAAGGAACGAGACTAAAACACCCAGAATGTATGGCATCCATCCTGCTGTGATAAGAGATGCGTCAATCGGTTCGGAAAGGCCAAATACCTGTTCCACGAGGCTCACCGTCAGTTCTATCTGGGTTCCGATGATGATGGCAAATATCGGAATGATCAAAAAGAAGGTATAATGAATTTTTATCGGGATGCCTGCTATTTTTCCAATCTCAAAGGAACCGTCCATGTGAATGG
>JAAYIO010000044.1 GCA_012523385.1 Methanomicrobiales archaeon | reverse complement strand
GAAATTTCCACTGAATCAGTTTGTTGAGGAAGATACAAAAATTCAGCTGCAACCTTATTGCACCATGCTTCCTGTGGGTGAGAAGCATCCCCTGCAAAGGCATCATCACAGATACCACTCTCACCGATAAAGAGATGGGCAATCTCATGCATCAGCGTAAACATTTGGGCGGCTTTTGCATCCTTCCCATTGATGAATATCACTGGTGCATAGTTATCAGAGAGAACAAAGCCGCGGAATTCTTCTACATCGAGAGGGCGATGGGTATTGTTTTTAAACGTACTATTGACAATTACCGTAATCCCCGCGTCTTCAGCATGATTTATCAGGTACCGAAAGGCCTCTTCCCAGTTTTTGCAATTATAATACTCCGTGTCATCGACCCCGAGAATACGTTTTATCTCTTGTGCAACGAATTCAGGATTGTCATCAATCGTATATTTTCCGATATAATTCAGAGGTGCAAACTCTTCAGAGATCAAATATTCACGATACCACTCCTGCTTCAGTTTGGCATCATCTATGGTCTCAAGGAGTTCAGGACTGGGCCTCTGGATACCAAAAGATCCATGCGTCCGGTAATCAGCAAAAGGTATCTGTTCATCAGGTGGATTATCGGTGCAAAGGAGTCCATAGGGTATCAGTGCGAGTTTTGCAAGCTGTTTCGCTTTCGTCACCGGAATCGCTCGTCCATCGGACTCCCATTCCTGAACCGTTTCCAAATCAATTCCGCATTTTTCCGCGAGTTCTTTAGGGGATAACCGTGCACGTTCCCGTGCCCACCGAATCATCTTTCCATTAATGATCGTCTCCATCGCGTATCTCCTCCCTTTATTTTTCCTTCAGATGATGATTGCAAGAATCAATGATACACCATTACTTTGATATCATATATATCGCCATGGTATCTCTCATCTGCTTATATTGTTTATTCTGGTCTCATTCAAATCCATTCTTTCAATCGTATCTCTTTTGAGAGAGCGACTTCTCACGTTTCGCTTTTTGCTTTCCTCTTTTTATCTGGTTACTTGTTGTGCCATCCCATCAAACGTTAGAACAAAAGAATATGGCAGGGTATTTCTCTCTCCATTAAATAAAAGGAAAATTTAGCTAATACCCAACTTATGCACCAATCTAAAGCATTTCCGGCATGTAATTGTACAACAACTGTCCAGCCAACAACAAAAAAAAAGAAAATCCGGAAAACCACCCCCCCGTTCCCCTCTCCTCAAATCTTCTTAAAATAAGGACTCAAAACCGCAGGGTCCATTCCTGAACTAACTATCAAATTTATAAAAAGAAACAACCCCAGAAAAACGAGAGCAATGATGGGGATTACCACGGCGATTACACAGGCCGTAGTGGATTTCTCTAAACTAATCTCCTGCAACTCACGCAGTCCAAGAATACTCAAAATCAGTGCCCAGATGGAAAAGAAAATGCCGATAACGGGAATCCATCCGAATAAAAACGTAGGAGTGTTCCCGTAGAAAAGCGCCTTCGTCGTCTGCATGATACCGTTACGCCCGCCGAAAAGATACACCACCAAATGAAGCCAGGCAGCAAAGATGACTGATGCGATAAAAAACCCGATAAACAGAGCAAAGAACAACAAGAAAACCCCTCTCAAAACCGGTAATATCCCGTTTTGCATGCCTTCTGTTCCTATTGTTGTAAGAATTGCAGAAAGGAGTGAATAGACAAAAAGAAGCACTGCAAAGTAGGTGAATACTGCTTTAGGTTCTTCATCTTTTGTCTGCTGAAATGTTTTAACAGGGGCTAAAAGAAACCCCTTTATTTTCGCGATTAGGGAATTAATCATCTCATAAGACGTTATTTCTCAATTGCTTTAAGGTATTCTTTGCAATTAGTGGGAAATGTCAAAAAAGCACCCCTGCCTCTAAAAATGCATTCAGGCAATACCATCTCCATCAATGAAGAGAGATCGGTAATCAGGTACCACTCTAAAAACCGGCATGCATATTTTATTCTCTATCCGGCGTTTCTCAGAAAAATACCCCAGATAAATATAACGACCACCAAATTATGTTTACCGCATCTGTGACATGCCTGTGTGTCATACATATTTTGACACTACTGCAAAAAAACAGGGAAAACAGGCCACTCCCGTTTTCCCTAAAAGACTGTTAAAAGAGTTCAAATGAAATTAAAGGAACAAATTCTCAGGTGCAATGTCCACTCCGGTAACACTCATAAACGTTACAAAGAAGAATGGCCCCAAAACAACGATAAGAATAAGAGGGATTGCCACTGCAATAACAAAGGCTGTGACTGCTTTTCCGGTGCTAAGGTTCTGCAACTCGCGTACTCCAAGAATGCTTGCCATAAGGGCCCAGAGAGAAAAGAGCATGCCAATAAAAGGTATCCATCCTAAAAGGAGATGAGCTGTGCTCCCGTAGAGAATCGCTTTCATCGTCTGCATGATGCCATTTTTTCCGCCGAGAATATACGCCCACAGATGAAGCCATGCGGCAAAGATGAGTGCTGCAATACATGTAACGATAAAAGTAGTGATAAAAACAATGAAAATCCCACTTTCTGCCGGAAATACGTTGAAAAATGTGGAATCCAACGCAATTTGTTTAACAAATCCCGTAAACAATGAATAGATAAAAACAAGAACCGCAAAGTAGGTGAAGACTTTTTTTGGTTCATCACTTCCTGCCTCCTGAAAGGTTTCAACAGGGTTCAAAAGGAATCCTTTTGCTTTTGCGATTATGGTATCCATCATAATATGAGATGATAAACCTGAATCAGATATAAAATATGCTATTTTGATGAATATGAAAATAAGCTTTTTGAGTGCATATTTTTACCATTTAGAGTATTTCCGTTTATATTGGTAAATGGTATAAAAAAGAGTGATCCGCTGATACCCCTGATAACCTGCTTTGATAACCCTCTCTGGTACATCCCGAAGATCATCCGTGGCAGAGCCCGCCTATTTGGTATATATTCCGGAACCAAGCCACCAGTCATCGTCAACTTTCTTTACATAGCCAAGTTTCTCTTCAACGGCCCGATCATGAACCGGATTTATGTAATAATACCTCACATAGCCGTTCCCGGTGAGAGCCATATCCCGAAGGTCGGTGATGAAAAAGCCACCCTCTGCATCCGGCTCATTCAGACGGTTCACACCGATCATGTCAGAGTCAAATGGATGTGCGAGTGTTGTCCCGTTGAAGTCATAGGCGTAGATGTAGAGTT
>JAAYIO010000043.1 GCA_012523385.1 Methanomicrobiales archaeon | reverse complement strand
GTTCATGAGGCATCCTCCGTGTGCCACAGAGGGAGGATGCCATAAAAAACATGACAATTCAGTTCATGCTTTTTTTATCTATACTGATTTTTGTGTTGAAATGCTATATTATTATAACTCATTTTGGCGAGCCCGGACCATATCATACCCAGTAATCATGCCAACCAAACGGGAATCTTCGATAACCGGCAGACCACCAACACCTTTTGCAAACATAAACCGGGCCACATCACCCACATTTGCAGAGGGCGTTGTTGTCTGAAGGTCGGTGGTCATCAGGGTGCGCACCGAAATATCGAGAACCTCATCGGTAGAACCCGTGGTCATCTTTTCAAAGATAGCGCCATCACCAACATATTTCATAATATCCATTGCCGTTACGATGCCGAAAAGGACATCATTACTGACAACCGGCAACCGTCTGAATTTGTGCCGCGTCATCTCTCTTGCCGCACTCTGCATGGTTTCTCCGGGAGTAATTACCCGGGGCGATGTGGTCATGACATCTTCGACCAGACTCTCACTCTGATACGCAGTGAGCACATGAAGGACATCACGTTCTGTGATGATCCCCATCAGTTTATCATCGCCATTGACGATAGGAAAACCCCCGATTTTGGCGGTAACAATTCTGTCAACAACATCCGAAAGGGGATCAGCGGTATGAACTGTTTCAAGCTTCGTCGACATTATTTCTTTAACCGGTTCATTGATTGCCGAAAGGAGTTGTCCACGATGTTTAACCTTGACAAGGTTATATTTCGATCCCCCTCCCATAAGGTCAACCACATCACCGGCAGTTACGAGACCGTACAGCCTTCCGGTACCCGGATCAGTAACGGGTAATCTCCGGAATCCCTTTGTGCTCATGGCCTCTATGGCCTTTATTATCTGCATCGTCTGAGGAACGGAATACACGTTACTAGTTCCAATAGCCAGAATCTCAGATGAGTGCTCCACTTTGTTGGTTGAAAATTCTACCGCGCTTCCACTCATCTTTCCAGGGTTTTTCCATATTTCATTGGCCGATTTAGCATTTTTTATCTTATTATGCATGTACAACTCCGGGTAATTCAAGGGCATTGAGAATGTCCTGGCGTGTTAGAATGCCTACAATCTGTCCGTCCGGTTCAATAACCGGAAGGCGACTGACATCATACTGGATCATTGCCTGTGCTGCTTCCGCGATGGTGTTATTCCTGAATGTGATAATGGCAGGCGTGACCATGATATACTCAACGGGTGTTCGGTGCTGCGCTTCAATAGACTGACGAATGTGCCCGTGCGATATAAGATCTCTTCGGGATATCATGCCTATGATTTTATTCTCTTTTTCAACAGGAAGCGCATCATACCCGCTCTCTGTTATCAGTGAATGGACGGCATGCAACGGATCATCCGGACGACAGGTAACTACCTTCCGGGTCATGTAATCTTCAACCAACCCTTCCGGATTCTGACGTGTCATGATAATCGGAAAGAGTGCTGAAAGTTGCACCGCTCCGATAAGCTCCCCTGTCGGAGAGCAGACGGCTACGGTATCAATCTCTGCATCTCTGATCTTCTGAAGAACTGCCTCTAAGGAATCCCCCGATTGCACAACAGGTGCATCACGGAGAAACGCCTGAATTTCCAGATTCGATTTCGTTTCATTGACAAGAATCGCATCCGAAATATCAATATAGCCGGCCAGAGTCCCGTCCCTGTTTGTAATGAAAATTTCCCGGAACGAATCCTCTCGCAAACACTTTCTCGCCTTGGTAATCAGATCATCCGGGTATAATTCAGGAATCGTACGCATCTGGTCTGAGACAACCTTCATAATGGTTCATCTTCTCCAAGACACCCCGGGCAGAGCATGTTTCCATTGACACTTACCAGATTATCTGACATGCCTCCGCATCCGTCACAGATACCGTCAACAATCTCATCAAGCCGGTTTATTTCGATGAGATTTGACATAATACCGTTCATTTCATTGGATGCCGCAAGAATATCACGCACGGTAACGATACCGACAACCCGGGAATCCTCAACAACCGGGATTCGCCGGACTTTATGCTTCATCATTATAGTGGCAGCATCCTCTACGGTTTTATCAATGCCAATGGTAATCAGTGGCGTGCTCATCACTTCATGAACATACACATCGCCGGGTACTCGGTTTTTTGCAACAACCTTGCAATTGATATCCTGTTCAGTAATAATGCCCACGGGGACGCTTTTCGTCAGAACAATACAACTGCCAACCTCATCATGGCACATCTTTTCAGCGGCATGTGCGACCGTTGATCCCGAGTCTATTGTTGTGGGACGAAACCGGATCACTTCTTTGAGAAGGATACGTGTTTCAAACCTCATTTGGTTTATCCTATTATCATTCACTCAGATCACCGTTTTTTCTGCTTTGGGAAATTTAGCAGAGGTGGTATACTGCCCTATAGGGCCGTATTCATATAAAAGAATAGTGAATATACGTAGAATAATCCGGATTATTCGATTTTACTACCCGCTCAGAAGAATAAATCTTTATTATGAAGAAAACAGATACCTCAACATGAATAATCTGCTTTCAGGAGGGACTCATGAATCTTTTTCTACGGACAAAAAAGCGACTTTCAAGGTTTGTTAATGCATTTTTTAAGAAACGTCAGTCACGAATAGGCATTTATGGACCACCAAATGCAGGAAAAACCACACTTTCCAACCGGATTGTGCGGGACTGGACGGGGGATGCACTGGGACCTGTCAGTCAAATTCCTCATGAAACCAGACGTGCACGGCGTAAAGAGGGCATCACTATCTCAAACCAGAACGGGAATTCAGTAACGATTGATATTGTGGACACACCTGGTGTCACAACGAAAATCGATTACCAGGAGTTCATTGAGTATGGCATGGAGAAGGATGATGCAATAAAGCGTGCCCGTGAAGCTACGGAGGGTGTTGCTGAAGCAATGCACTGGCTCCGCGAGGATATTGATGGCGTGATCTATATGCTTGATTCAACGCTTGACCCGTTTACTCAGGTTAACATCATGCTGGTTGGCATCATTGAAAGCAGGAATCTGCCGGTTCTCATTGTTGCTAATAAATTAGATCTGCCTGATGCAAACCCATCTGCTATCAGAAAGGCCTTCCCCCAGCATCCGGTGATTCCGTTATCAGGTCTGGAAGGAAACAACATGGATGAGCTCTATGATAAAATGCTCGAGTACTTCGGGTGATTTCATATGATACAAGGAGTTCAGATAAATCTGATTTCAGGGGACAGGCTTGATAAGATGACAACCATGGAGAAGATACGACTGATCCTCGATGATGTCATCGAAGGGAACATTGTAGTTCTTGAAACAGGGCTTACCCCGGATGAACAGAGCAAATTAATCGAGGTCACCATGCTTGAGATTACGCCGGATGGGTTTTCAGGAATTGAGATGGAGACGTACGCTCCAAAACGCTCTAGTTCTATGGGTGGGGGATTCTTCGCAAAACTTCTGGGGAAAAAGGGTTCCGGAACACGCATGACGGTGATCGGACCTGCCAATCAGATGAAAACAATAAAGAAGGACAAAGACCTCATAAGCGCGTGGGTATCATCACGGTGATTTGCAATGGCACATAAGTGCACACAATGCGGAAGGGAGTTTCAGGACGGTTCAAATGTTATCCTCAAGGGATGCCCGAGCTGTGGCGGTAAAAAATTCCTTTATATTCGTCCAGAGGATATGCACAAGGATGTGCTTGAAGAAAAGAGCATTAAGCAGATTGCCGAAGAGACAAAAGAACAGTTCCTGGTGATTAAGGAAGAGAAAGAGAGGACGGGGAGCGTTGGCACTTCTAACACTAGTAGCTCTCCAGGCACCGGCAGCGCTT
>JAAYIO010000042.1 GCA_012523385.1 Methanomicrobiales archaeon | reverse complement strand
TCTGAACGCTTCATCGTCTGGTTACAGAGTGATTCAAGGCACTTGCCGATATTTTTCTCTTCATTATATGTGGGGATAACTACTGAAACTTTCATGGTTCGTCACCGGTGATAGTGCGTATCTGCGAAAATACCGTTTGTATCTATTTGCCGGTAACAATACTTGAACGTGTGGAAAAGGGAGTTTGAGTTGAAGTGCTATCTGAAAATTCTAACAAAACGGGAACGGGGAGGGTTGTTCCTTCCCCAAATAGTCGCTCAGTCTCCCTTAAATTTAGAACTCCGTGTAAAAACAACCGGAATGTCATCTATACCGGCCAATTTCCCGTTTTTGTTCCAGACAGAATAAATCAGATCCATGGTAGATTCATTCACTTCCGTATCTTTGTTCCACCAGACCTCAATGTGTTCTTTATGTGATAGCCCATATCCAACAAGAGGGCCGTCCAGACCCATATACTCTGAAAGCTCTGAATTTGACATGTTAATGGCGTCTAACATAACTCTTGAATTATAGCCTTCCTGCGAAAAATTGCCGTATTTCTTGATAAAAACGCCGGGAGCAAAGGCATCTTGGTATTCATCCTCTGAACCGGAGAACTCTCTCAATACAATATTTTGGCTCGAATTAATCTTCCAGTCATTTTTGCTGGAAGCGGTGATGGTATATTCTCCCTGCCAGAATCCGGTTGTGTTTATAACCGCAGACCAACTTTTGTTTCCCGATTCGTCGGATAAAACGTTCGTTATCACCTCGATTGAGTTCTTTTTAGGTCTCTCTTTAAGTCCGGAAATAAACGTATCCCTAAAAAAAAGAATCCGTATTTCCTCTCCTTTTCCAAGTGTCGTATTCCCGGATACAACAAATTCATCACCAACGGTATACTCCGGATTTAGGGTATCGATATATATCCGGAAAAAGTCGCTACCCGCGGGTGGATTATTATTTGATAACCCAGAATTACCATTCGTCTCAAACAGATTTGAATTTAATAACGCTGTGCCTAAGATAACGACTGATATGACCATTACAGAAAGAATAAGGAAAGAATAGCTTATTTTTTTATTCATAATAATGCCTCAATATGCCCCGTGTTTACTGTGATACCAGAAGGCCATGAATTATTCATACCTTCATCATTATGGTTGTTGTCTTAATACCCCGTATTAAAAGCCTCCATTTGAAAATATAAAAATGTTGAAGTGAGTTTTGATTTTGTTTTGGCGGGAATTTGCTGATTACTGAATTCAGATATGAAGCTTCAAATATATCAAGAAATTGTCCCAACGGATCACAGAATTCTGTGATCTGCAGATTTCGTTGTATTTGGTTAAGCGTAACCAATTAAAACGTGATAGAAATTATCCTCGTATTCTAATATTACATTCTGAAAACGGAACATACTCTTACGATCTTCACTATATATCATAGAATAACCATCTTGAAATGCACGGCTCAGAGCAGGATATTCCTCGATATATGTATCATTTATGGTTATTATTTCATACCCATCCGTTACCAGTTCTTCTCTCGTAACATTAGCATTGAAACGGTATTTTTGCTCACCTGCGCTGATGTTATACAGATCAAGGAAATTTGATGCCACCTTCTCTTCAGATGAACTTATTATTGATATGCTGTTCGTTGCAATCAAAAATAGGAATATTATGGCTGCGATTAATAATACTCCACAGATTATTTAGTGTTCTTTTTTTCCATAATATCTCCCGAATCCAAAATTTATCTATCTCGTATATGATACAACCACGTATTTTGTCTGATAATTCTTGATACATTATGCATGGGCAAGATAATCTTGAATTCCAAACAAATATCCCCCTTCTTCGGTAACATCGTTTGAAGAATGTACATAATGAACTATTTTTCCTGATTGTGATTTTACGGGTGTACTTTCAATTACATAATCGATATTACCAATACTAATTCTTCCAATGATGACACGTTCACTGATTGTAAGAACGATTTCACTATTTTTTGTATTCTCAAGACTACCAACATAAGAATGCGTTTGACATTCAACATCAGGAGCATTTACCCCAATCTCACCAACGTTCATTGTATATGAAATGCCTTCAATCCAAACTGGAATTTGCCGACCGGATGTTAATGCATCCTGCATTTTTGCAATATCAAAAGTAAGCAGATCATATTTTTTAATATTTGTTGGAATATTCAAAACAGATTCTTCAGGAACATCTGATAATCTCTCTGAAATCCCTTCGAAAGTGATTATTGTAGATTGTATGCCGTTTCCCTCAGAATCATTATTTGCATTATGTATAGACCCCGCACTAATACCCAGAACGAAAATCGCCCCGACAAGAGCTATTACCACTATGAAGCTCAAGACCAGTATGTTTTTTCTCATTTTCAATTTTTAACCTCTATACTTTCTACTGCAGGCAGATCAGTCCCCCCCATTTTCAGGAAACCTCAGATCCTCAGAAGATCCATTTCATTTTATCATATATACCTCTTCAGACCACATCGTCAACATAGAAATACCTATTTAGATGATGTGTCCAGAACAGCAACATTTCATTAAATATAATCACAATATCCTGGCAGGAAAAATATCAGAGAATTCCTATAAACTCCATTTTACCTAAAGTACTTTATTGAACCAGATCGATCTCTAATTGATGAGCACTTTCTTTAATTTCGCGATTAAGTCTGAATACGCACGTATTGC
>JAAYIO010000041.1 GCA_012523385.1 Methanomicrobiales archaeon | reverse complement strand
CTGTGGTCGATGGCAGCTATTTTTTCTGAAGGTGGCACGGTGGGGAACCCGTCTTCCTTGATCTCGGTGACCGCATTTTTCATGGAACGCTGAATCGTTCTGTTCTCCATTGCTCCGATGATTGCTGATTCGGATACGCATCCAATCGGGACGCCGTTTTTAATCACCGGAACCTGTGAAATGCCATATTGTTCCATGACATCTACGGTATGTTCGATTGATTCTTCCGGAGATATGCTGATGACAGGCATCGTCATAATATCGCCGGCAGTTGTCTGCGAAGTCTCAGACTCATTCAAAATAGCAATAATCCGGCGGAGTGTGCTTGCCCGTGGGTCAACCGTCCCTGCCTCTATCCGTGCGATCATCGATTGGGAAAAACCGGCCCGTTCCGCAACATCTGACTGCGTCAGGCCTGCTTTGATACGTTTTCCCCGAATCTCATCGGATGTTGGAATCTGCATGGTATTATTACTGGTGATAACGACAGATATAATATATGCGCTTTGAGGATATTCTCACTCAGTTGTCAGGTATCCTCAGCTCATTGGTCTCGGTATAGTCCAAGACGCTGAATGAGATAGTCACGGAGATGCTCCTCCATTGCCTGCTCATCCATCGGTGACGAGCAGACAGCAACCCCGTATAAGAGCATCAGAGCGGTGTCAAGCATGTATGCATCGCGGATATCCACCTTTTCTTGAGGGAGTGCTACAGCCAGGTATTTCGTGCTGTCTGCACAGAACGCATACTTTGTATCATCATCGTCAAGGGGGATTCGCGAGCTGTCGTCTGTTGGATCGCCTCCATCCCAGTTAAAACTTGATTTAATGGTCACCTGCCCTGGCAGCTTTTTTCGTGCATCGCTTGCGACAATCATAACTGCCTTAGAAAGAACGCCGGGAATTCCATCCAAATTTTTGAAAAGTTTCAAAGCCTTTTCACCCTGGGTGACAGCGCGGTCAAATAATCCCATCCGGTATCCAATGATCATGGAGGCAATCGTATGTCCGGCGGTTTCGTCAAGGAGAGGGCATTCACTCTTTAATTTCAGGATATATGCAGAAAAGTACTCAGCATTATTCATATCTACCATTTCCTCATGATACCTTATGGTACATCGGTATATACTTTTTTAAAAGCGAATAATGAGTGGGAGTAGTAAGCCCCATTCTGTTTCTATGCGGCATTCAGCTACGCGTCATACCCGGGCGGGCCCGGACGACCCTGTTGCCCTGTTCTGACTTGCACCCGCAGGGTTTCACCGTTCCATCGAATCCTGCCGCTGGGCATCAGCGAGTTAACTCAGCACCAAAGTGCCTTCTCGCCAAAAGTATTACCTGATGGCTCAATCGCATCATCGCTAACAGCAGGGCGTGTCGTTTCTGTGTCAGAGCCGTGACTCTCGCCACCCGCACTTGCATGCGGCTGCGTATCCGGTTGGTGTGGGGACTTTCCTCAGCAGCATTTTCTGCCACCGTCAGCCGCACACTCCCTCTCCTATTAATATCGTATCTCACAATATATATGGGCATGGACGGGATCAGCAGAGGCGAGGGTGCTCTGGCGGTGAAGCTTGCACGAATGGTTCTTCAGGACACAATTGGCAGAGAGAAAATGCCGGAAATAACCATTCCTGCATCATTTTATGAAAAAAGGGGTGTGTTTGTTACCCTGAATAAAAACGGCCAGCTCAGGGGTTGTATTGGATATCCAAGTCCGGTACTTCCACTTGTTGAAGCTATTCCCCGGGCCGCAGTATCCGCCGCACTTGAAGATACGCGTTTTTCCCCCGTACGTGCCAACGAACTCTCCAAAATTTCAATAGAGGTTACGGTTCTCACCCCTCCCGTTCTTGTTTCATCTGTTCCGGTTTCCCGTCCGGAGGCAGTAACTGTGGGAAAACACGGGCTTATCATCGCGGGGTACGGAAGAAGTGGTCTTCTCCTTCCGCAGGTGCCGGTTGAATATGGTTGGGATGCACAAACATTTTTAGATCAGGTCTGTATCAAAGCAGGCCTCCCTCCCGGAGCATGGAGAAATAATGACACTGAATTATACACATTTCAAGGACAGATTTTTTATGAGGAGGAACACGCATGATCACCTTTGAGTGTCAGCATAAGGATATATGGGCGAGGACAGGAAAGCTCAGAGTTAATGATAAAACAGCAAAGACACCGCTTCTCCTTCCGGTAATAAATCCTCATCTTCCGTTAATAACTCCTCTGGAGATGCAGGAGATGGGCATTGAAGCGCTGATAACAAATGCATATATCTTCAGTAAAAGTGAGGAATATCGCGATCGGGCACTCAATGAAGGTCTCCACGCGGTTCTCGGATTTGATGGAATCATTATGACGGATTCCGGCGCATTTCAGCAGTCCGTGTATGGCGATGTTTCATTTTCAAATACGGATACGATCCGGTTTCAGCGTAAAATCGGGAGTGAAATAATTGTCCCCATGGATATTGCCACATCTCCTGACAAGGATCATGATGAGGCTGCCGCAGACCTTGAGATAACGATGGAGCGTATTCGCGAAGCGATGGAGGTCATTGACGACGGTCATCTCGCGGCTCCGGTGCAGGGAGGGATTCATGCTGACCTCCGGAAAAAAGCCGGAGAGGCGGTCCGTGAGACGGGGATTGTATTCTGCCCTATTGGTGCGGTAGTGCCGCTTATGGAGGCATACCGCTACCGGGATCTGGTTACGGTCGTGATGGCGGCAAAACAGACACTCTCTCCCGGGTCATGCATCCACCTCTTTGGCGCAGGACATCCGTCGATGTTTGCGTTTGCCGCAGCGATGGGATGTGATGTTTTTGATTCTGCTGCCTACGCACTCTACGCCCGCGAAGGTCGATACATGACCGCGTCCGGGAGTTTTAAACTGGCGGAATTAAACGAGCTTCCCTGTGCCTGTGAGGTCTGTCGCTCTCATACGGCACAAGAACTTCAGGCATCGCCGAATAAAGAGAGACTGCTTGCCAAACATAACCTCCTTGTGAGTCTTGCAGAGATTGCGCGTATCAGGCAGGCTATTCAGGATGGCACTCTCTGGGAACTGGTGGATGAACGTTGCAGAAATCACCCCCGCCTGCTTGATGGTTATCGTGAACTGCTGAAATATTCGGACAAACTTCTGACACGGGATTCTGTTACCAAACGCCGGTTTTTCTACAGGTGTTCGGAATCATGCAGCCGGACGGAAGTGATTCGATATCATGAGATGATCCCGCGTTTTACTGTGGGCGATGCTATCCACATTAGTCTAAATGATGAAGACGGTCCCGCTGGTTCAACATTATTCCG
>JAAYIO010000040.1 GCA_012523385.1 Methanomicrobiales archaeon | reverse complement strand
GATATTGAAGAAAAATCGCAATGGTGGTTTGACTATCTTGATTTCGGCGATAAAAAGGATGTTTTGTGCAAGGATCTCTCACGGGGAACGCGCCAAAAACTGATGTTTGCTCAGGCGTTTCTTCATAAACCTGAACTTGCGCTGATAGACGAACCTCTGATCAATCTCGACCCGGTCATGCAACGCAAGGTAAAACGGTTCTTAACCGATTACGTCAAATCGGGGAATACCATCTTTTTATCCACTCATATCCTTGAGATTGCAGAAGATATCTGCACAGATTTCGCTATTCTCCACAAAGGAAAACTGCTCCACACAGGAACTGTGAAGGAACTGACCGACAAAAACATCCATCTGGACGATTTCTTTATGGATCTTGTTGAACGAGGGCCCATGGATGTTTGAACTCTTAACGAGCATGTTCAAAGAAGAGTGGCGGATGCACTCAACGATGTTTGGTAACCTGAACTTCGCTCTCTTTCCGGTGCTCATCTTTGGAATTGCCTTTATGGGCGCATTTTTGATACCCCTGATTCGCACAATAATGGATCTCTCCCTGCTTGTCCTTCTGGTGCACGCAGGCTTTGTTTTAATGGGAATTATGGTCGGTTCATTTGGTTTGATGGGAAAAGAGATCATGAATCGGCGATTCGGGCAGGCAAGTCTCCTTGCCTATTCCGCACGGAGTCTTCCTGTCTCAGAGAAAAAACTCTTTCTGAATTTCGTTATCAAAGATATCGTGTATTACTTCTTTCTCTGGGTGATGCCGTTCTGTGGAGGGTTAATCTTGGCATCGCCGTTCCTTGGAATGGGCCTGTATTATCCCCTTCTCGTACTTCTCACGCTCACTCTCTCGTTTCTCACCGGTCTGTGTGCAGTATTCCTGTTGTCATCAGGATACTCCAGAAGCAAAAAAGCGTTTGCGATTGTCATTGTAATCATGGCAGCACTTGCTGCTCTGTTTATTTTCGGATTTAATGGAGGGATTACCGCACTTCTTCCTCCGCTCGCCGTCTTTTATTCGCTCTCGGCAGAAACCCTCGCAGTATCCGTGGGGTTAATTCTTGCCCTGTTTGCGCTCTCCATGATCTTTTTCACCTCAGAATATCAGAGTTCAGAGAAGCACTACAAGAACAGGCATACTCCCCTCTCCCGGCGTCTCGCCCGCCTGCCCGCACATGATCTGGTGGCCAAGGATTTCATCGACCTCTACCGCAGTGGTATCGGCATTGGACAGATGATATTCTCCTTCCTTCTGCCGCTGGTTCTCATATGGGTGATGCTTTCTCTCATGGGAGGATTTCTGAGCGAGGTCAAGTTATTAATGATTTTTGCGGTGGTAACAGGTGTTATAGCGTCAACCATGTACACGTGGCTCACCGAATTTGATGCCATTGCCTCGTATATGTTTTTGCCCCTGCAGATGTCCTCAGTGATGAAAGCAAAAATTGAGTCCTTTGCAATCCTTCAGATTATTCCAATCCTATTTCTTACCGGCATTGCGCTTTTCTCCGGGACTCTTGTATATCTCCCTCATGCGCTGGTGCTCTCCCTGAGTGTCTCCTTTTATGCCCTCGCGGTCGCGGTGCGATTGTGCGGACTCTCTCCTTCCTCACTTATCTACAGCGCCAAAGTTTTTTTGACCTACCTGCTTATGATCGGCCCTCCGACAATCATCCTCATCATTCTTGCCTTCATAAACCCGGACTTAGCGTGTGCAGGCATTCTGCTTCTGTTTCCCGCACAGTACCTTTTAGAGAGCGGGTATGCGAAATGGGATGCGGCGGACTTTGCCGGATTTTAAAGAAACACTATTCTTTTTTAGCAAAGTGCGTGCTTTTTTTGGATGGAGAAAAAAAGTATTGAAATATTATAAAGTCTCTGCGCCGTTCATGTAGGGTCGCAGAGCCTCAGGAATGACAACGGTGCCGTCTTCTTCCTGATAATTTTCCATAATGGCCCGGATGGCCCGGGTGGTAGCAATTGCTGTGCTGTTGAGGGTATGGACAAAGGTTTTTGTTTCAAAGTCATGGGCGTCCCGTACCCGAATATTGAGTCGAACCGACTGGTATGCGGTACAGTTTGAGCAGGAGACAAGCTCGCGGTAGGTGTTTTCGCGGGGCATCCAGACCTCGATATCGTATTTCTTTGCAGCAACCGTGCCGATGTCCCCGGTGCAGATGTCCACCACCCGGTACGGAAGACCGAGCATCTGGAAAATATCCTCAGCGTTTTTCAATAGTTCTTCCAAGAGTTCCCATGAATTCTCCGGTTTGCAGTAGATGAACTGCTCGACTTTGTTAAACTGGTGAACCCGGAAGAGACCCCGCGTATCAAGTCCGTGCGATCCGATCTCACGCCGGAAGCAGGGGCTTACTCCTGCGAATCTGAGCGGGAGATCTTTCTCCTCAAATATCTCGTCCATGTACATCGCGGCCATCGGGTGTTCGCTTGTGGCAATTAAGAACTCGTCCTCGCCATCAATGCCATACATCACGTTCTCAAAATCCGCAAGGTCGGTGACGCCCTCGTATGCAGCCCGATTCATCATGTAGGGCGGGATGACCGGTGTATAGCTGCGTTTGCAAAGAAGGTCAAGGGCGAAGCGCTGGAGGGCAAGGTCCAACAGTGCCAGATTTCCTTTCAGCATGTAAAATCCGGCGCCGGATATTTTGGCGGCTCTCTCGAAATCTGCAAGACCTTTTTCGACCGCAAGCTCACCGTGATTTTTTAGCTCAAAAGAGGGAACGCGAGGCTCACCCCACGTTTTTGCCTCGACGTTTTCTGAATCATCACATCCGACAGGAACACTCTCATGGAGAATGTTGGGGATTCGCATCTGGTAGAAGCGCAACTTCTGGTTTATCTCATCGAGTGTGACCTCGTCGTCCTTGATCTTTGCCGGCAGGGTTTTTGCCTCTTCAAGGAGGGCAGTCACATCCTGTTTTGCCTTTTTTGCTTCCTTTATCTCGCGGCTGATGATATTGCGCCGGTTTCGCATGGCATTGATCTCGATCTGCATCTCACGCGCTTTGATGTCCTTTTCCAGCAGATCATCTATCCAGGCAAGTTTTTCTGCATCACCTCTTTTGGTGAGGTCTGCCCGGACGACATCCGGGTTGTTTCGAATAAATTTTAATTCAAGCATATCTTGTTGTCATATATGCCCATCATCAGGGATTATTGTTTTGAGCGACAGTTTCTGATGGTAACGCCGGGACAGAGTAATCTATGGTATTCCAGCAGGAGAAAGATGCGTCAGAATGGGCCTTTTCCGGCATATCCGATGGATAAAATGAGCTAAATAATATTGGAAATCTAATTTTGAACTTTGTGACTCAAATTCAAAATGGAAAAATTCAGAGATTTAAGGGGATGTCTGCAAGGATCGTATTATGCCGATCCTCTTCGGTAATTACCATACGCCAGGTACCGTGAATGGGGAAGGGGTGGACGCGGTAGGTTGGCCCGAATATCCTCTTGGGGTCATTGGTGATCCAGTAATCCGCCTCGGGTTCTGGGAGATTGTAGTAAAAGATGTAATAAATAGCGCCAATATCTACGGTACCACCCTTCATGGTAATAGACTGGACAACTTCATGCCCATTGCCCTTGGGATCATACAGGACTATTTTCATGCCCTCAATACCGCTGTGGGTCCCCTCCTTGTAGCGTTGTTCAAGGTCGCCCCCGTGGGACTGGTACATCCGGATTACCGGAACGTTTAATTTCCCGCCCGTTCCCATCCCGTTAATAATATCTGTAGAAAAATAGGCGAATACCGGTTCTTCAAGATATCCGTTATCCACCGATTCAAGGATGTAAACCCCAATAACTCCTGCTGCCAGGATTGCCAGAAACACAATGAGTATAGATGAAACGACTTCAGACACGCCGGATTCATGCCCTTTGTCATCGGTTCTCACCTTGGAATCCATCATAGCATAACTTCTTTGTCTGCAATAATCATGCCCAGATTGTCATCTATTATCTGGACACGCCATTT
>JAAYIO010000039.1 GCA_012523385.1 Methanomicrobiales archaeon | reverse complement strand
GTCGAGACCCTGAATCACGATTCTGGTTCAGTTACGGTTATTGGTGCGGTCTCACCGCCTGGTGGTGACTTCTCTGAACCGGTTACGCAGAATACTCTGCGTATTGTGAAGTGTTTCTGGGCACTGGACGCAAAGCTGTCCCAGCGCCGTCACTTCCCTGCCATCAACTGGCTGAATTCATACTCGCTCTATCTGGACACTCTGTCGGCATGGTATGATGAGAATGTTTCACCTGAATGGAATGGTCTCCGTGTCTGGGCGATGGAAGTCCTCCAGAAAGAATCAGAACTTCAGGAGATTGTGCAGTTGGTCGGTTCTGATGCACTGCCTGATGAAGAGCAGATCACGATTGAAGTTGCCCGTATGCTTCGTGAAATCTTCCTGCAGCAGAATGCGTTTGACCCGGTCGACACCTACTGTTCGACAGAGAAGCAGTTTGACATCATGAAGTCCATCAAGATCTACGCAGACCTTGCAAGCGGTGCCCAGAGAATTGGTGTGCCGCCAGGAAAGATTGTCACGATTGGTGCAAAGAACGACCTTCCTCAGGTGAAGTTCATAAAGGACTACAAGAAGGAGATTGGCCGCATCCAGAAGGCAATGGAAACGGAAATTACCGGACTCAAGGAGGCGTACCAGAGATGAAAGAATACCGAACAATCAACAAGATTGCAGGCCCGCTTGTCTTCGTAGAGAAGACCGAGCCGGTTGGGTATGAAGAACTCGTGAACATCGTCCAGTCAGATGGTACGGTGAAGCGTGGTCAGGTGCTCGATTCGTCTGACGATATTGTTGTTATTCAGGTCTTTGAGTCTACTGCCGGTATCGGCAGGGACGCTGGTGTCCGCTTTACCGGCGAGACCATCAAGATGCCTGTTGGCCGTGATATGCTTGGGCGTATCCTGTCCGGTGCAGGCAAACCCAAGGACGGCGGGCCGGAGATTATTCCGGAGAAACGCCTCGATATCGGTGGTGCGGCAATTAACCCGTACGCACGTCAGTCCCCGGCGGATTTCATCCAGACCGGTATATCAACAATTGACGCGACAAACACTCTTGTGCGTGGTCAGAAACTCCCGATCTTCTCAGGATCCGGTCTGCCCCACAACGAGATTGCGCTGCAGATTGCCCGTCAGGCACGTGTGCCTGGTTCAACGGAAGAGTTTGCGGTGGTATTCGCTGCTATGGGTATCACGAAGGAAGAAGAGAACCAGTTTATGGCTGACTTCGAGCGCACGGGTGCTCTCGAACATGCTGTGGTGTTCTTAAACCTTGCAGATGACCCCGCAGTCGAGCGTATCATCACCCCGCGTCTGGCCCTGACAACCGCAGAGTACCTTGCATTCGAGCTGGGTTTCCATGTGCTTGTTATCCTCACTGATATGACCAATTATTGTGAGGCTCTCCGTCAGATCGGGGCAGCCCGTGAGGAAGTGCCTGGACGTCGTGGATATCCAGGATACATGTACACTGACCTTGCATCGCTCTACGAGCGTGCCGGCCTGATTAAGGGTCTGAAAGGGTCTGTGACACAGTTGTCCATCCTGACGATGCCCGGTGACGACATTACTCACCCTATTCCTGACTTGTCTGGTTATATTACCGAAGGCCAGATTGTGGTGAACCGTGATCTGCACCGTAAGGGTATTTACCCACCGATCAACGTCCTACCATCCCTTTCCCGGTTGATGAACAATGGTATTGGTGAGGGCAAGACCCGAGAAGATCACAAGAAGGTCTCTGACCAGATGTATGCAGGCTATGCGGAAGGGAACGATCTTCGTGGACTTGTCGCGATTGTCGGTAAGGACGCACTTTCTGAGCGTGACCAGCGGCTTTTGGAGTTTGCTGATCTCTTTGAGGGCAAATTTGTCCGCCAGGGACATGACGAGAACCGCACGATCGAGGATTCCCTCGACCTCGGTTGGGAACTTCTTGCGACGCTCCCAGAAGAGTTGCTTGTCCGTATCGACCGCAATACGATACAGAAATACCACCCGAAGTACCGCAAGCAGGGGGCATAATCTCCCATGGCGCTGAAAGATGTAAAGCCAACCCGGTCTGAGCTTATCAACCTGAAGAGGCGGGTTAAGCTCTCTGAGCGTGGTTACAACATTCTTAAAATGAAGCGCGACGGGCTGATCCTTGAGTTCTTCAAGGTTTTGGAACAGGCGAAGGGAAGCCGGGACGCAGTCGGCGAAAAGTACGAGCGTGCCCGGCAGATGATTGCCATTGCAAATACCGTGGAGGGTGCGATTGGGGTGAAAGCGGCTGCATTGTCAGTCAGTGAGAAACCCCAGCTCACCTTAAAACAGAAGAACATCATGGGCGTTGTCGTCCCGAAGATTGAAGCGACCAAGGTCAGGAAGAATCTCTCTGAGCGTGGATATGGTGTGCTTGGCACGTCTGCGATCATTGATGAGACTGCGAATGCCTTTGAGGAACTGGTCGATGAGATCATCCGGGCCGCTGAGATCGAGACGACGATGAAGCGTCTCTTAAGTGAGATCGAGAGCACGAAACGCCGTGTCAACGCACTTGAGTTCAAGGTTATCCCGGAACTCAAGGAGGCCTCAGCATTCATTAAAATGCGGCTTGACGAAATGGAACGGGACGAACTCGTTCGCCTTAAGAAGATTAAGGCGAAGAGTAAGGCCTGATTTCTCTTTTTTTTTGATATCTTTAGTAAGATATATCGGGTGAGAAGTGGATTTCTCACAATATGGTTGATAAAAAAGTTACACTGCTTGTTTTGTCATTACTTTTTCTTGGAATTGTTGTTTCAACGAGTTGTGGGTGTATTGAAACCAGTTCTCAGTCAACAGAGGTTAGTACTGTCTTCGGGGGGGCTTCTATTGTAAAACATGAGTTCTTATTTGGCCTCATGGAATCGAAATATGATATTCAGGTGTCGGTGTTGGGTGCTGACGTTGTAGATATTCAGGGAATAAAAGCGTCTGAATTGCAACAGATTTTGGATCGGTATAATATTACATTATAATAAAATGAGCCAATAGACTCATTTTTATCCCATTACTTTACAGATTTGCGGTATTAGGGTTTATTTCTTATTTTTTAAATTTCCTGACCTGATTCAATGAAATCTTCAATAGGCAGTTTTGTTCCCTTTTTCATGTTTTCAAGTGTTTGTCGTAAGTGTCGCCCTGAGCATAACATCCTTGAAGTGTAGACACATGTGCAAAATAGCCGTCTTCGTCCTTCTGGTGATGGCGCTAAACTGTGTCATTGATAATACGCTTACCTCTTAACCCCATCTTGATGTATAGCTAAAAATTCCTGTAGGCAATTTTTCTGTGACGTACATAATAGATCGTGACACTCTTTTTGTTATGGTCTATTGGATAGATTATACGATAACCGCCGGATCGAATTCGGTAAAAGTTCTCAGAATCGGATATTTATTTGGATTCGTGAGGGGTGGGATCGGTCGATAATTTTTCAATCCTTGAAAATATTGATTCGAGATGAATTGCGTCAATACTGCGTAAATCTTTTTCAACACTGGATTTGAATTCAACTGAATACTCAGTCATACACTTCTTCCGAGCCTCTTTTTGATCTCAGCTATTGAAAGGGTATCTTCGTTTTTCCTCTCTGCTATTATCATAAGATCGTGCATATCTTCCTGCATTTTTTGATATTCTGAAAACGGCAGAACTACAGATATTTTCTTCCCGTTTTCATCGACGATATATTGTTGTGGCGAAGTCTGCATGAATCAACATCGTTTTTTAATGATAATACATTTCCGAAAGACCGCTTGGGTCGCTCGGGATTGAGACGGAGACGAAATTATTATGTTTTTTTCTCATTCCATGGTTTGGATATTCTGAAGGCTGTAAT
>JAAYIO010000038.1 GCA_012523385.1 Methanomicrobiales archaeon | reverse complement strand
TTATTCTGAGAGGTCGAGCCAATTCGCTTTAGTGCATACAGCTCAATTATTTTTCCTACAGAAAAAAAGGACAAGACATTTTTTAGAACTACGGTTTTCATCCATTCAATAGATAAAACTCACATGAAGGCAACACGAATACCGTTCAAACCATAAATATAGGGGCTAAAATCTATCCGTACCCCGTTGAAACAATCCATTATATCACCGTCAACCAAGTTAAGAGTGAACAGGATTAGGGTGATGAAATTGTCATCATCCGCATCAAGACACTATTCATCGCGAATAACTTAGGTACGGGATGACGGCAGGTCTGCATTTTTATAGACCACCGCAAGAGATTTCCGAGTGATGAATAAACCAGCGTCCAGCACCACATATGAGAATATGACAAAAAAACTGGCAAATAACAATAAACATAATAACGGCCTTTGGGCCGCTGAATCCCCATCTTTGTATTTTTTCATAGATGTTCCCGCATAATCGTCATCCCATACCGGTGCAAGGAGTTACGAAGAAAAATTCTTTTTTGCAAGATCGAAATTCTATTATAAAGCGGAACGCATGAAGCTGTGAATACCTGCGATAAAAGAATACTGAAAACGCTGTGAGAAATTAAACGTAAGAAAAAAAAGATTAGTAGAGAAGATTTACCTTATCAATCTTTGCAGGTATACTTCTTTTCAGCCCGAATGCGGCACCGATTGATGGACGAATTTCAAGATTGAATTTCTGGTTGACAACTAATGCATTTTCTGGCATGGCCATAATTGTGAACTTGTCCTGACCATCTAACAGCAGATCTTCTTTCTTAGCACCATCACTGATGTTCCACTGTCCGGCTACAATTGGCGATCCAGTAGCTAACTTATCTGCAGTTAGGTTCTCAAGAATCACAACGGTCTCACTGGTGGCAAATACCAACTGAACAGTGCTGAAATCAACCGGGGATCCTCCTGCAGCAAGTCCAAGGGTAAATCGGATTGTATCTACTGTGGGTGAGTCTCCACCAGCTGTTGCACTCAACCCATACACATCCCCAATAATTTCCATACTGGACGATGACATATCAACAGCAGTATACACAACTTCCTGAGACTTCTGTGTGGTGAAGAAACCAGCGCCCAACACCACGTATGAGAACACGGCGGCGACCACAACGAATGCAATGAGCACAATTGCGGCCTCCAGGCCAGTGAACCCTTCATTACGGTCCATTTTTTTAAACATTATTCCCCTCCATTCTGTTGTTCATCGTTACGATGATTAACAAATATTATCTGGCACGTGAAGTATATATATGTGTCGCAGTAATTTAGATAATTACCCCTGCATTCTGCCATATATCTAAATAAATTCACTAATTGCAAGACTCATGTGCCTATCAGTTACGCCATGCCCTTCAGGCGTCATTAATACATATCAACCATCATTTGGAGAGACATATCCCATACGCTTTAATGTCCATAATGTCCATTATTTTACCATGGACAAAAAGGACCTGGTATTCTTTGGAGCGGCGATTGCCATTGTCATCGCCGTAGCCCTCGTAGGGAAACCCCTGATGATGGGCGAACCAATACCATTCCTGTCACTATCTGAGCCTTCTGTCGATCCAAATGAACCGCTCTCCATTCCATCCGATCTTCCCACACTAACCCCCCGCCCGGCAGAAACTCCCCTGTCAGCGCCTACACCTGCGTGGGACGGAATAGTGAAGAACGTTGAATACGTGGATCCATCAACATACCAGATTAAAAATCCGGATAAGCTTGCCATTGGTGACCAGCCGACACAATCACAACAAAATCGTACGATGACCACCTATGCAGTTATTCATGGGGAAGCAAGCGGAGTAACAGAAATTGTTACCATTCCATCCGGATACTGGGAGATGCACATCACCTATGACCCGTGGACAGAGAGCCCCATTCACTCATACCTCAACTTTCAGATAAGAAATGCTGAAGACCGGTCTGACTATCAGGTATTCAATTCCGTTAATGAAGGGAAACGGCCAGCTAAGAACGAAAACGACAAAGACATGTGGGTGATTGAGCGGTATGATTCCGGCAGTTTCTATTTCGTCATCAACGAACAGTTGCTAAAATCCTATACAATAGAGATATTAGTTCCAAAATAAGTCTCAAATAATTCCAAAAATAGGTACTGAATATTCTTATTTTTAAACCTGAGGAAATAAAAAAATATTCTGGAGTGATAGAATAAGAAGGGGAGTCGCCCTTCATTCCGATTTAACTCGGATTATTTATCCGGTGAACAGCAATAAATTCCCGGACGAGTTTTGCCGCCACAGCCGCTGTCTGCCCAGCATCAATGGGACAGACCTCCATGTAATCAAACGCCTCTGCAAGAGGACCGATCGTCCGTATCACTTCCCTGACATCCAAGGGAGTAATGCCAAACGGTTCTGGGGTACCGAGACCAGGAGTAAGACAACAGTCGATAGCATCCGCATCGATGGACAGGTACACACTCCTGCCCCCGATTATTTGGAGAATTTCTTTTAATATATCGGAAATTCCGCGTTCGCGGACACAGTCAGCAGAGTAAAGATTTAGATTTTTTGCAAAGGCATACTCTTCTTCGGTGCCGCTTCGTGCGCCGATAATAAAGATCTCTTTTGCCCCTTCTTCAGAAACCCTGCGGGTAATGCATGCATGATTATAGGGAGTATCCCCGAATTCTTCTCTTAGGTCAAGATGCGCATCACAGACCACAAAACATTCGGAATGCAACGCCCGGTAGGCACCAAGCGTGCCGCTGTGCTCCCCCCCCAGAATAACGGGGATTTTTCCGTCTGCTGCAATCTCAGAGGTGATATCAAAAACTGCATCGATGACATCCTCCGGCAGTGAAGG
>JAAYIO010000037.1 GCA_012523385.1 Methanomicrobiales archaeon | reverse complement strand
GCCAAAAGATTCCAGCATACAAAATGGCGATCTGGGGTCTCTCGCTCTCAGGTGTAGCAATCATTTTGCTATTAGGTGGTGGGTTATCCTCTCTTCAGATGATGGCGATCACGGCGGCGTTTCCGTTTATGTTTGTGATGATTCTGTTGTGTTATACACTTTATATTGGTCTTTCGCAGGAGAAAGCCAGATAGTAAGGATATCGGAATCTGAACGGATGATTTTGGATTAACGATGGGGCGTTCAGGGGTGATTTTGGCATGAATACTATCAGAATTGGGTTTTGATTATTTGGCTTATTTTGTTTGAAAACAATGGCCGATAAATACCATCGATTGAAGGAATATTTGATAAAACAGCTAAAATGGGGGACAAGTCTTCTTAGAGGCTGAATAAATGCATTCGAAAAATAAAAGAAAAAGCATGGGCCCGCTGAGATTCGAACTCAGGATCTCCGCCATGTCAAGGCGACGTCATAACCAGCTAGACCACGAGCCCCGTGCCTACATATCTAAGCATCATAATTATAAAAAATGATTTGTTTTGTTTCCCCCATCAGCGGATATCGGACAACCGTATGAGGGAATGATATGAGGTATTTCAGATATGTGCAAAGCGTGCGGTGGAGACACCATCGATCTTCATGATCTCGTCCATTGCTTCCTGCGGGACTGCCGCATCCACGTTTAAGACCATGATGGCCTCCTGCCCGGGTTGATTGCGGCCAACCTGCATACCGGCAATATTGACGTTATAGCGACCGATGATGGTTGCAAACTGACCAATACCCCCGGGGACATCACGGTGGCGTGAGATAACCACGTCGCCGCCGGGGGTCATATCGGTCATATACTCACCAATGGCTACAATACGAATCTTGTCTGCCGAAGAGACATTACCAGAAACTGATTCTTCCATCGTATCGGTCTTCACCGTGATGGTCATAATATTGGTAAATCCCTTTGACTCGGTGGTGACGCTCTCGCTCAAACGAATCCCGCGTTCCGTTGCGACAAATTCTGCGTTCACGATATTGACCGGCTCCTGAAGAATCGGGTCAAGCATGCCCTTGAGGGCAAGGCGGGTGATATATTTGGTATTCCGACCAAAGTCTGCGGCCTTGCCGCCGTACTCGATCTCAATGGACTTGATTCTGCCTTCAATCAGCTGAATCAAAAGTTTACCCATCTTCTGTGCCAGACGTGCAAACGGCTCGATTCTCTCCTGCTGGTCAGCAGGCACCATCGGCGCGTTTACCACAAAGCGTCCCGGGCCACCTTCAAGCACCTCGATGCACTGCTTTGCAACAGAAACTGCCACATTCTGCTGTGCTTCAACCGTGGAAGCGCCAAGGTGCGGAGTGGTAATGACCTGAGAAAGCATGATGATGCGCTGGCCCGCGGGTGGTTCAGTCTCATACACATCAAGCGCCGCGCCCGCAACTTTCCCTGCTTCGATGGCATCTGCGAGTGCGTCTTCATCAATGATGCCGCCACGGGCACAGTTAATGATGCGCACGCCGGTCTTCATCTGCGCAATCGTGTCTGCATTGATAAGGTGACGTGTTTCTTTCACAAGCGGTGTGTGAACGGTGATGAAATCTGCCTGAGGGAAGAGTTCCTCCAGAGTACATACCTCTACACCAAGTTCCTTGGCCCGCTCACGGTTGATGTACGGATCGTAGGCAAGACAGCGCATCTCAAGGGCATTTGCCCGGGTAGCCAGTTCCTGCCCGATTCTTCCGAATCCGACAATACCGAGCACCTTGTTATTGAGCTCGACACCCATGAACTGTGAGCGTTTCCACTCCCCTGCCTTAACCGATGCTGTTGCCTGCGGAATATTCCGCGAAAGTGACATCATCATGGCAAGGGTGTGCTCACAGGCAGCGAGGGTATTGCCCGATGGTGCGTTTGCAACGATGATACCCTTCTCGGTGGCCGCATGAAGGTTAATATTGTCAACACCCGCACCGGCCCGTCCAATAAACTTCAGGCGGTGTCCTGCGGCGATCACCTTTGCAGTGACCTCGGTCCCACTACGCACCAGAAGTCCGTCATACGCACCGATAATCTCAATCAGTTCCTCTTCGGAAAGGCCCGTCTTCACATCGACATTGCAATATTCACGAAGGATGTCGACGCCTTCGTCCGCAAGCGTATCACTCACCAGTACTGTAAAATCTCTCACTATTTTTCCCTGATACATGTTGTTCTCATCTGATATTCATGGTTTGCCCGAATCGTCCCATGACCGGAGGGAGGGTATCTCATCTGCATTACCGGAAAAGAACCACGCTCTACAATCGTATTCATCCCATCGAGAACGAGGATCTAGTCGTTAACTTGAAACTCTCCGGGGCGAAAAGTACCTAATCATCGAGATAATTCTCTCCAATGATACCAAAAATATTCAGGTACTAATGAACATGACAAAATCCCCCCATATTCTGTGGCTTTCTGAGATCCAGAAAGAGGATATTTCTTCTGTCGGTGAAAAGGTCACATCTCTTGCAGAAATGACCGCAGTTGGCCTCCCGGTTCCCAACGCATTTGTGGTGACAGCACAGGCATTCCGCTGGTATATCGAGAATGCAAAGATTGACACAGAGATATTCTCACGTCTCTCCGGGTTGGACGTCGAGAACTTAGACCTTCTGGAAAAGACGGCAGCAGATGTGACAGACATCGTCATGAAGACCCCGGTGCCGGACGAAATCAGGGAGGATATCACTCGTTCATACGCACAGATGGGTGATAATGTCGTCGTCGCTGTCCGTTCCAGTGCAACCGCAGGGGATCTGCAGGATACCTTCCTGAACATAAAAGGCGTCAATGCACTCATTGAAGCAATTCAGAAGTGCTGGGCGTCCCTGTATTCTGCACGCGCGATTTACTACCGTGCCAAACAGGGGTTTGACGATGCTCTCGTTGACCTCGCGGTCATTGTGCAGGAGCTCATCTTTACCGAAAAGGCCGGCGTGCTCGTCACATCGAATCCTGTCAGCGGTGAACCGACCACTATCATCGAAGGTTCATGGGGTCTGGGTAAGGCGGTTGTTTCAGGAGCTGTCTCGCCTGACAACTACGTCTTTGACCAGCTGTCAGGTCAGATTATAGACCGTCATATTGCAACAAAGAAGACGGAGTTTCTCCCGGATGGTGAGCACGGGACAAAGGAAGTGGCAATATCCCCTGAGCGACAGAATGCCACAGTTCTCTCAGATGCCGAGATTGGTGCACTCGCAAAGTTTGGCAGGGTGTCTGAACGGTATTTTGGTGTACCACAGGATATGGAGTGGGGCATCATCGGCGACACTATCTATATTTTCCAGTCACGTCCTGTCACAACAGCTGTCGAAAAAAACGGTGTTGCAAAGAAAAATATATGCAACGAAGGCCGTATTCTCCTCCAGGGTCAGGGTGCATCACCCGGGATTGCAACCGGTCGTGTCGTCATTGTCGATGAGGTCTCAGACCTTGGCCGCATACAAGACGGGGACATCATGGTAACAACGATAACCAACCCTGATATGGTGCCCGTTATGCGCAGGGTAAGCGCCATCATCACCGATGAGGGTGGTATGACCTGTCATGCAGCGGTTGTATCCCGTGAACTGGGCACACCGGCAATCGTTGGGACAAAAAATGCGACCCGGGTTCTCAAAGAAGGGGATATCATAACCATAGATGGAAAGAAGGGTATCATCTTTGAAGGGGATGTCACGTCATCAGCAGGGACGTGTCCCGTCGCCATATCAGCATACGCTACCGGATCCATCGTCACCGCAACCTCCATCAAGGTCAATGTCTCTCTTGCGGAAGCTGCCGCACGCGCTGCCGCTACCGGTGCCGACGGTGTGGGTCTCTTAAGAATAGAGCACATGATCCTCGCCCTCGGCAAGACACCCGGATGGTACATCAAGAACAAAAAGGAAGAGGAGTTCATCACTGAACTCTACAACGGCATCAAGACCATCTTAGACGCATTCCCGGGGAAACCGGTCTGGGTTCGCACGCTGGACGCACCAACAGATGAATTCAGGAACATGCAGGGGGGAGAGTGCGAGATCGTAGAGCACAACCCGATGCTTGGATGGCGCGGCATCCGCCGTGACTTGCAGCAACCCGAGCAATTCCGCCTGCAGGCTGAGGTGTTTAAGCGCCTCTGGGCACAGGGATACAGCAATATGGGCCTGATGTTCCCCCTCGTGAGCCACCCGGACGAGTTTATCCGCGCAAAGCAGATGCTTGCAGACTGGGGCGTGGACGTGAACAACACCACACTTGGCATCATGATTGAGGTTCCCTCCAGTGTGCTGATGATTGACGAGTTCATTGCAGCAGGCATCAACTTTGCCTCATTCGGCACGAATGACCTCATTCAGTACACGCTCGCAATTGACCGCAACAACCAGAATGTGGCGGATATGTACTTCCCAAAGCACCCGGCTGTCCTGAGACTCATTAAATATGCCATCGGCAGATGCCGTGAAGGCAACGTTGAGTGTTCCATCTGTGGACAGGCAGGTTCAGACCCCGATATGGTTGAATGGCTCATTCAAAACGGTATCACCAGTATCTCTGCAAACATTGACGCAGTGCCGAATGCCCGTGAAATAGCGGCCCGCACTGAGCAGCGGATGCTCCTTGACATGGCGAGACGATAGATGCAGTCAACGGGTCTCGCAGAACAGGAACTCTTCTCTTTTCAGTTCTTTTATCGGTCAGAGAAAATAACCCGCAGTATCATGATCTGCCCAGTTCGATCTGCACACTGCCCCTTCCGGTGATGGGTAGCGGATGGATGCGGATGCAAACGCTTTCATCCCAAACGGAACACAGACAAATACGGTTAATTCTCTCACATTTTTCCCGGAAACGGGTAGTTGTCAGCTGACATTCATGGTTTGATTACATCCCCCGATGGCTAAAGGAATGTACCATCAGATCCTGAATGCCAAGGAAAGAGCCTTATACTATACCTGTGCACATCCAAAAGATCTGCGGGAAGTATGTCGTTAACGTGAATAGCTCTCGGGGGTGACACATAACCAATCATCGTGGTAATTCTCCACAGTGGTAGCGAAAACATTCAGGTGACCCATGAGCATGAAAAAAGTCCCCAATATTCTGTGGCTTGCTGAAATCCAGAAAGAGGATATCCCTTCCGTCGGTGGGAAGGGCGCATCTCTTGGAGAAATGACCTCAGTTGGCCTGCCGGTTCCAAACGCATTTGTTGTGACAGCACAGGCATTCCGCTGGTATATCGAAAATGCAAAGATTGACAAGAAAATATTCTCACTTCTCGGGGGATTAGACGTCGATAACTCTGACCTTCTGGAAAAGACGGCTAAAGATGTGAGATCCATTGTCATGAAGACTCCGGTACCGGACAAAATCAAGGAGGAGATCGCCCGCGCATACATACAGTTGGGCGATAATGTCATCGTTGCTGTCCGTTCCAGTGCAACCGCAGAGGATCTTCCCGAAGCCAGTTTTGCCGGCCAGCAGGATACCTACCTAAACATAAAAGGCATCAATGCTCTCATTGAATCAATACAGAAATGCTGGGCGTCCTTGTACACTGCACGCGCGATTTACTACCGGGCCAAACAGGGTTTTGACGATTCCCTCGTTGACATCGCTGTCGTTGTGCAGGAACTGGTCTTTTCAGAAAAGGCTGGTGTGCTATTCTCATCCCATCCGGTCACCGGTGAACCGACCTCTATCATTGAGGGTTCATGGGGTCTGGGCGAGTCAGTTGTCTCAGGATCGGTATCACCTGATAACTACATCTTTGACCAGCGATCCGGGCGAATAATTGACCGTTATATTGCAACCAAAAAGACGGAGATCGTGCCCGATGGCGATCACGGTACAAAGGAAGTGGCAGTCTCCCCAGAGCGGCAGGTTGCCGCGGTTCTATCAGATGCCGAGATTACCGCCCTTGCAAAGTTCGGCAAGGTCTCTGAAGTGCATTATGGTGTACCGCAGGACATGGAGTGGGGCATTGTCGGCGACACCATCTATATTCTCCAGTCACGCCCTCTCACTACGATTGTGGGAAAAACCAGTGCTGCAAAGAACGTTAAAAGCAGTAGCGGGCGCATCATCCTTGAAGGTCAGGGCGCATCACCGGGGATTGCAACCGGTCGTGTCGTCCTTGTAACAGGGGTAAAAGACCTCGGGCGAATAAAAGAAGGTGACATCATGGTCACAAAGATGACCAACCCCGACATGGTGCTGGGTATGCGCAAGGTAAGTGCCATCATCACCGATGAAGGTGGCATGACCTGCCATGCCGCGATTGTGTCCCGTGAACTGGGCACACCTGCGGTCGTTGGGACAAGGAAGGCTACCCAGGTCCTCAAAGAAGGGGACATCGTCACGGTAGACGGCGAGAAAGGTATCGTCTTTGAAGGGGCGGTTGCGCTTTCAGCAGAGACTGCTCCCGCCGGTGTAGTCGGTGCAGCCGGGCCCGTGGCAACATACGCTGCACCACCCATCATCACCGGAACCTCCATCAAAGTCAATGTCTCTCTTGCAGAGGCAGCAGGAAGGGCAGCTGCTACCGGTGCAGACGGTGTGGGCCTCTTAAGAATTGAGCACATGATCCTCGCCCTCGGGAAAACCCCCGGCTGGTATATCAAGAACCATAAAGAAGAGGAGTTCATCACGGAACTCTACGATGGCATCAAGACCATCTTAGACGCATTCCCCGGCAAACCGGTCTGGGTTCGCACGCTGGATGCACCGACGGATGAATTCCGGAACATGCAGGGCGGAGAGGATGAGAACGTGGAGCACAACCCGATGCTTGGATGGCGCGGTATCCGCCGTGACCTGCAACAGCCTGAGCAGTTCCGCCTGCAGGTTGAGGTGTTCAAGCGTCTCTGGGCACAGGGTTACAGCAACATGGGGCTGATGTTCCCGCTCGTGGGCCACCCGGACGAGTTTATCCGTGCAAAGCAGATGCTTGCAGACTGGGGCGTGGACGTGAAGAACACCACTCTCGGTATCATGGTTGAGGTTCCGTCCAGTGTGCTGATGATTGACGAGTTCATTGCAGCAGGCATCAACTTTGCCTCATTTGGCACGAATGACCTCATTCAGTACACGCTCGCAATTGACCGCAACAACCAGAATGTGGCGGATATGTACTTCCCGAAACACCCGGCTGTGCTGAGACTCATTAAATATGCCATCGGCAGATGCCGGGAAGGCGGCGTTGAGTGTTCCATCTGCGGGCAGGCAGGTTCAGACCCCGATATGGTTGAATGGCTTATCCAGACCGGTATCACCAGTGTCTCTGCAAACATTGACGCGGTGCAGAAGATCCGCGAACGGGCTGCACGCACCGAACAGCGGATGCTCCTCGATATGGCGAGACGTTAGATGCAGAAAAAGGGTCTTGCAGAAGACGAACTCTTCTCTTTTCTTTTATCGGTTAAACAGAATGACCGGCAATACCGGCATGTGCTCAGTTCGATGTGCACATTGCCTCATCCGGTAGCCGTGCGGGCTATGAACCTCTTTATCGAGTCAAATCTGGGTGATCCGGGTCTTTTTGAAGGAACGGCGTCTCTTGAAGCACTCCTTGTCAACCGACTGGGCTCTCTTATGCATCTTCCGGATGCCTGCGGGTATGCAACCTCGGGCGGCACTGAATCAAATCTGCAGGCACTCAGGATGGCACGCAGGGGCAAAAATGTGCACTCCCCCAATGTTGTTGTGCCGGAGTCGGCCCACTTTTCGTTTGAGAAGGCCTGTGAAATCCTCTCACTTGAGATGCGGGTTGCTCCATCAGATGACCGGTATCGGATGGATGCAGATGCCGCCGCAGGTCTCATCGACAAAAATACCATTGCTCTGGTCGGGGTGGCGGGCACTACAGAGTATGGCGTCGTCGACCCGATTGCAGCACTCTCAGATATTGCATCTGACCGGAATATTGCCCTTCATATCGATGCCGCATTCGGCGGGCTGGTTCTGCCGTTTCTGCCGAAGGCTCCGCTCTTTGACTTCCAGCTGGAGGGTGTGACGAGCATCTCAGTTGACCCCCATAAGATGGGGATGTCAACAATTCCGGTCGGCTGTCTTTTAACACGGGACCCTTCGATGCTCTGCTCCCTGAATGTTGACACGCCGTACCTGACGGTAAAGCAGGAATTTACCCTTGCGGGCACGCGGTCCGGCGGGGCAGTGGCAGGGGCTCTTGCGGTTATTGAACACCTCGGACAGGACGGTTTTAAAGCAGTTGTAGCAGAGTGTATGGCAAACCATCACTACCTCATCGAGGGGATGACAGCGATGGGATATCCGGTTCTTGCCGAACCTGAGGTGAATGTCGCTGCATTTGACTGCCCTGTTGCCCCGAAGGGGTGGCAGGTGTCATGGACACGGAACAGGCACATGAGAATTGTCTGTATGCCGCACATCACCACCACAATAATAAACGAATTTCTTAAGGATTTTGGCGATATGCATGCTTAAAAAACTGGTAGATACCCTTGAATCATGCCCGATGGTACATCGCGGCGAATATCACTACTTCATCCATCCGGTGAGCGACGGGGTCTCCCTTGTTGAACCGGCTCTTCTGCGGGAAGTCGCCCTTGGAATGGTACGGGTACTGGATTTCAGCGGCGTGAACAAGATCGTCGTCGTAGAAGCAATGGGCATCCCCATCGGGGTGGCACTCTCGCTCATCACGGATATCCCGCTCTGTATCGTCCGGAAACGGTATTATGGACTGCCGGGCGAGGTTGCTCTGCACCAGTCTACCGGCTATTCCAAAGGAGAACTCTATCTCAACGGGATTGAGGCAGGCGACCGTGTGATCGTCATTGATGACGTAATCTCCACCGGCGGAACCATGAAAGCCCTGCTTCAGGGTCTCGCCTTAGCGGGTGCTGAGGTGCAGGATGTCCTTGTGGTCATTAAACGCGGTGAATGCGATATCGGCCGACCGTATAAGTCACTCGTTGAAATAGAGGTCGATGAAACGGGTGTACATGTCAAAGATACTCACTGCTGAAACGTGGGAGAAACTCCGGGCATCCCATGCCAAAACAGTGGCACTCCAGTTTCCCGAAGGGCTAAAACGGCGGGCCCCGGAGACGGCCGCCGCTTTGAAAGAGGCGGGATATTCCGTCATCATCAGCGGAGACCCGTGTTATGGTGCCTGTGATCTCGCAACGGATGCGTTAGCCCTCGCTGATCTGCTCATTCATTTCGGTCATGCTCCGGTGGATGACCGTCCCAACGTCATCTATGAACTGGTGACATTTGACTTTGACCCCGAGATTGCAGAGAAAGCGATATCCTTTCTGGATCAGGAAAAACCCGTGGGTCTCGTTACCACCGTCCAGCATGCACACCTCATCGATGCAGTGGCATCCGTTCTTGAAGCCCACGGGTTTACCGTTGTTGTAGGCGATGGCAATGCACGCACACCCTGCCGGGGGCAGGTGCTGGGGTGTTCCTACGCCTCAGCACGAACAGCGGGCACCAGTCAGTATCTCTATGTGGGAACAGGGGTCTTCCATGCGATAGGAGTCGGGCTTGCAACCAAAGCACGGGTGGTGGCCCTTGACCCCTATACCGGACAGGCTGAAGAGACAGATGCCTCTCTTCTCCTGCGCCGCCGGTTTGTCCAGATTGAAAAGGCACGAAAGGCAAAAACGGTGGGCATTATTCTCAGCACAAAGACCGGTCAGCAAAGGGAGG
>JAAYIO010000036.1 GCA_012523385.1 Methanomicrobiales archaeon | reverse complement strand
GTTCTGGACTACAATCACTGAAGGCATTCAGTCTGAGGACACCTATGGTATTGATGCATGGGTTCTGTCACGCATGCAGGAACACATCGTGATGACAACCAATGCCCTTGAGTCCTTCCAGACCCGTCAGGCACTGCAGGAGGCCTACTTCAGCATTGAATCGGATCTGAAGTGGTATCGCCGCCGTCTCCCCGAAGGTGTACGGAGTTCAGCGGTTATCAACACCATCGCAGCGGTATGGGTAAGGCTCCTCTCGCCGTTTATTCCCTATACTTGTGAGGCACTTTGGGAAATGGTTGGAACAGGTGAACCGGTAGCATTTTCGGCATGGCCGCACCCTGATTCGTCCCTTGTCAATACCCGCCTCGAACTCTCTGAAGAACTGCTCTCCCGTACGGTAGAGGACATTGAATCCATTATGCGTCTGATTCAGATTGAAACCGAATCTATCACCCTCTACGTGGCTCCTGAATGGAAGTGGGAGATATTCCAGATCATCGCATCCGCCTCTGACCGAAAGAAGGTGATGGGCGATATCATGAAGAATGATGATATGAGGAACCGGGGCAAAGAGGCAACCGATGCTGTAAAACAGATCACCAATCAGATACACCGTTTCCCCCCGGAACTGGTGGCATCGATTGCTGCAAATCAGCCGGATGAATTGGCAGTATTTAATGAAGTACGGGATTTCCTGCAGCGTGAGTTTAAGGTTCCTGTCTCAGTTATCAATGCAGAAGAGAGTTCTCACCCCAAAGCCCGGGCAGCACTCCCATTCAAACCAGCCATTGTTGTTCAATAAATAATTGAACAAAAAAATATTACGCTTTTTTTGCAGCTTTCTCTGCATTCTTTTTTCGTTCTTTGGTATTAAATCCGGTTACATACTCCAGATATTGCCGGAAGCGTCTGTTGGTATCAAGGACAATTTCATTTGCCTCATCTTCACTGAACCTATCAAAAATCGACATATCTGATTCTGAATCCACAA
Organism: Methanomicrobiales archaeon; assembly: GCA_012523385.1. Taxonomy (GTDB): domain Archaea; phylum Halobacteriota; class Methanomicrobia; order Methanomicrobiales; family Methanomicrobiaceae; genus Methanogenium. The sequence goes on along the minus strand of JAAYIO010000036.1, from coordinate 10,628 downwards.
CCAGGGTTTTTCCTTTCTCACCGGTATACACGTCAAAACGTTTGAATGACCCATATGAGATGAGGTAGTGCCCCTCATTTACCTCTGCTGTCTCACCAAAGAATTCAGTCAGACCGTCTACCATTCGCGTCTCAAAATCTTTTGTGTATCCTCGTTTTATTGGATATTCTTGCATACCAGATGTATTGACGTCAGATATTATGATTGTTGGTCTTGATTCTGTGAATGGTCGTGCATATGATAGTCTCGTTTTCCCGAAATCCTTTATTACTAATATCAACTCATTACCAGTATAGAGGTATAGAGGACTGTGATGATATGGATGACATAAGGATTAAATCCCGTGACCCGGAAGGAGATGACCTCGTTGTGCTACTGGGTTTTCCCGGGAGTGGACTTGTCGGGAGTATAGCACTTTCTCATATGACCGGCGAACTGGAGTTTCAACATATTGGGAATATCACCAGCAAATTTTTCCCACCTCTTGCAATGATGGTTGACGGTATTGTCAATGCCCCGATGCGGATATACCAGAAAGACCGTTACATCATTATCATTTCTGACGTTCCCATTCACCCGATGATCTGCTATGAGGTGGCGGGTAGTATTCTGGGATGGCTCTCTCAGTTTCCGGTGAGTGAAGTGGTGGTTGTGGCGGGAATTGTCACAACTGACGCTGAAAAACGGGTTTTTGGAGTTGCAACGAATACACCAGGACTTGATATGATCCGTGACAAAACAGAGATTCTGCCGATGGGGAGTATTACCGGAATTGCAGGGGCTATCCTTACTGAATGTACGGTAGACGACGTAAAGGCAATCGGATTAATGGGAGAATCGGTAAATGCACCTGACCCCCGGGCTGCTGCATCGGTAATGGCTGTTTTGAATGAAATGTATGCATTTAATGTGAGTATTGACCCACTGATTGAACAGGCAACGGAAATTGAAGCCTCGCTTCAGCAGATGGCAGAGCAGGTTGAACAGGCAGAACAACAACCGCTGAAGAAGGAAAACCTTCAGATGTACGGGTGATTAAGATGGACTGTACGTTTAAGTGTGTTGCACTCACGGGTATTGGACCGCATATCATTGATGAACTGAAGAGAGGAAAGCCACGCACGCTGGAACTGCAAAGTGCGCATAATCTGATCTCTCTAACGGTCGTCTCGCCTGGCGACGTGATGCTTTTGACACCTGTTGATCTGGATGATTTTTCTCCTGGAGACCGAGGGATTGTTGTGCAGGTGATATCCCTCACAATCAATATGAAACGGCTGGTTGAGTATGCATCTCCCAATTATTATGAGGAGAGGGAGCGGATGTCTGCACGGATTCAGGTGCGATACCTGAACAGTGCGATGGCAAAGTCTGTAGAGGGTACCGGATGGGGAGAACCCACGCTTGCTGAAGTTATTCGCCCGTCGAATTATTGTGCGGGGTGATATCCTTTCCATTCATTTTATCATCCGTGAAAGCAACCTTATTACGCAGAATATGCTGGATCTGTGGCTTAGCCTGGATATAGCGCCGGGCTTCTAACCCGGATGTCGAGGGTTCGAATCCCTCCAGGTCCGTTTTGTTTTATTTTTTACAGTATCAAACAGTTTGAATGAAATTCAACTTCAATGGCAGTATCAGACATTGATTTTTTAGCCGGGTAGTTTTCTAACACGTGATGAAAGGCCTTTTCTTAGAAGTATTTTCCCGTTGACAATTGATCTACACCATAGTGGTCAGGAAAGTCCGGAGATAAAACATGGTATTACCATGCGTTTTTTGCTCTGAAAAAAGATTTAAAGGATTTTTGTTCCGGGAGAAACATCATCGCCTGGCATCAGGAGTGATGCATTATCTCCCGCGGCAAGAATCTTCCCGTCACTTTCTACTCCGAAGAGTTTTGCTTTCTTGAGGTTAGTCACCACAACAACCGACTTTCCTACCAGTTCTTCAGGAGTGTAATATTGGGCAATCCCACTGACTATCTGGCGTTCTTCATCCCCTAGAGTTACCTGTATTTTGAGCAATTTTTTCGACCCTTCAATTTTTTCTGCTGAGAGAATCTTTGCAACTTTCAGTTCAACCCGTCCAAATTCATCGATACTAATCCGTTCGTCTGTCTGAGTTTCTGTATTTTCGTTTATTTTTGTATTTTCGTTCATTTCTGCTTCCTGAATCCTTTTTGTCATAATATCTTCGAGTATGGTTAGTGTGTCGTCTTCAATTTTTGCAAACAGTATGGATGGTTTTGGAAGATTAGTGTGTGCAAATCCTTGTGTTGCCTCAGTGATGGCGTGTGATGCGACATGGTCGGTATATCCCAGCATTTCCCACGCGTGCTGTGATTTTTCCGGAATGAGTGCATCAAAGAGCAGTGTGCATGCTTTTGCAATCTGGAGACAGTTAAGAATGACTAATTCTGCTGCCTGACGGTCTTCTTTTATTAGTTTCCATGGTGCATTCGTTTGAATATACGTGTTCCCGAATCCGGCGAGTGACATCATCTCGTCAATTGCATTCTTGAACTCATAGTGTTCCATTTCAGCACTGACGCGGTCGATTGTTGCCTGGATTCTCTCACTTATTTCTGTCTCAGGTTCTCCGTCAGGAATGCCTCCCAGTTTATTTGCCGCAAAATGAAGCGTCCGATACAGGAAATTTCCGAGGGTATCTACCAGTTCGTTATTGATCCGTTCTTGGAATATCTTCCATGAGAAGTTGAGTTCTTTAGTGTGTGACGTGTAGGCAAGCAGGTAATACCGCAGATAATCTGCAGGGAGTCCCTGATCCAGATAATCATCGTTTGTCCAGACTACGTTACCGCGTGACTTGGAAAATTTCTTTTCGTTGATTTTAACCATGCCGCTTGCGACCACCGCGTGAGGTGTTGCATACCCTGCACCCTTGAGAATGGCAGGCCAGAAGACACAGTGGTGATAAATGATATCCTGTCCGATAAAATGGATAATTGGCTGACTGCCCCGCCAGAATTGTTCCCAGTTTCCATTATTCTTTTTTGCCCACTCTTCAGTGAATGCCATGTAGCCAATGGGTGCATCAACCCAGACATAGACAACTAAATCATCATTACCCGGAAATTTCACGCCCCAGTTTAATGTTCGGGTAATACACCAGTCATGCAGTCCTTCTTTAAGCCAGCCGATTGCATAATTCCGCGCATTGCTTGTCCCGTCCAATTCCGAAAGGTAATTCTCCAAAAATTCGCTAAAATCACCGAGTCTAAAGAAGTAATGCTCCTGGTCTCTGAGTTCAGCGTTTCCTCCGCATACTTTGCAGACAGGTTTTGTTATCTCGCCCGGCTCCAGGTGTTTTCCGCAACCCTGATCACATTCATCTCCCCGTGCTGGCGCGCCGCAGTGTGGGCATATGCCTTCTACGTACCGGTCGGGGAGAAACATGCTGCATTTGGGGCAGTAACTCTGGCTTATCGTTTTTTGATAGACATGCCCATTGTCGATGAGTGACTGAACTATTTTCTGCGTCCGCTGATGATTTGCGGGATCATCTGTCATGCCGAATTGGTCAAAAAAGATATTCATCCGTTTAAATGTCAAATCAAAGTGGGTATGGTATATCTCTGAGATTTCCCGGGGGGTTTTGCCGCTCTGGTCGGCAGATATGACGATAGGCGTTCCGTGATTATCCGAACCACAGATGAATACGACCTCTTTTCCTAAATGGCGTTGATAGCGGACATAAAAGTCTGCAGGGACATAAGTACGCAGGTGCCCGATATGGCAGGGGCCGTTTGTGTACGGAAGTCCGCAGGTTACCAGCAGAGGTGAATCACTCATGCCTAATTTTTTTACTTTCGATGATATATATACCTCATATCAATGAATTTGCGCAGAAATCTTTCCGTCCTGTCTTTTGGTGGCGAAGAACCTGATCCGGATGTACCAACCCTTGCCGCCTGGGCGGGCAGACAAAAAGACGTGGCGTGTGATCTCCTGTCGTTTAAGATAGAACGTTCGCTAGGGGACCAGAAAGGGATAGACCGCCTGGCCTATGGGGGCGAGTTTTACAAGGATCGGTTGTATGACTCTCTTGGGGGTATTCGTTCGGGATTTTTGTGTGAAGAACCCTGGGCGCGCCCTGAATTTCTTCGTGCTGATGCTTTGCGCGCAGTTACATTCTCCCGAAAGGTCTGGGCAGTTCTGCCCTCTCCAACGCACCTGAAGATTCAGGATGGGATATTTAGTGACCGGGAGGAGTATGAGAGTGCCCTCTGCAGAGTGTATGGGCTTTTGATGCGCGAAATTCGTGACGCCGGAGTGTATGGTACGATTATTATTGGTGAACAGTTCTCTCCGATTGAGCGTGAACTGCTCACCGGAAGGCGCGTATTTCTTCATTCACTTTCTGGCAGTTCCAAGGCTATTTCCGGAATCCTTGAAGTTCAGAGTGCCCTCTCTCTTCCTGCGCACCGTCTCTCTGTCCTTCCGGACGTGCTGGATGAATATGAAATACGGTCACTCAGTGTGATTGATGGAACAGAAAAGGATTTTTCAGGACTTCTTACCTATTTTGATGTAAATAATCTCACGGCAGGCGGGCGATCTCCTGAAGGTGGGAAAAAATATTGGGAAGGCGTGTCTGCACACGCCTTTGTTTTGCTTTGATAGACTGAATTTTTACAGTATGTCGAGCATATGCCGTCCGGACTGTGTCATGCCCGGGACGGCCACTTTTCTTTCAATGAACATGACCGCGATGGTGGTAATGGTCACGAGAATCAGGTAACCAATCCCTATCATCAAAAATACCGTGGTAAATTCAAAGTATTTTGTTGCGACCATTTTTCCTGCCCCTGTTAGTTCAATGACCGTGAGCATGTATGCAAGTGACGAATATTTGATGAGATAAATAAATTCATTGGAAAGTCCGGGAATGGCCCGTATGAGTGCCTGAGGGAGGATAATGTTGCGGACAGCCTGCATTTTGGTCATGCCAAGGGCCTGTGCCGCAATAATCTGTCCTTCTTTAATCGAGCTGATTGCTCCCCGGATATATTCAGAGCTATACGCACCATTGCACATAATGAACCCCACAACAGATGCGACAAATGCTGAAAGAGTAATCCCTATTGACGGCAATCCGAAGTAAAGGATGAAGAGCATCAAAAGGAGCGGAGTTCCCTTGATAAATGCGACCACACCCTTACAAAGCAGGGAAATAGGTTTTGGGCCGTATACCCGTCCTACAGCGAGAAGAATCCCCAGAATAAGGCCAAATGGTGCAGTAAGGACAATCAGTTTTATGGTGACAATAAACCCTTCCAACAGAACCGGGAGGAGTATATCAAATAAAAATATTGATTGATCCATTGTTTTAATCACCGTTTACGCCGTCAAATTGACCGATGAAATTCTTACAACGCTCAAATTTCGCGTCGCTCATGAGTTCCTGTGGTGACCCCTGCTCGATAATCTCACCATATTCCATGAACATGATGCGGTTTGCGACAGAGCATGCAAATCCCATCTCATGGGTTACCACAATCATCGTCATCCCTGCCAGAGCCAGTTTCTTCATAACTTCAAGGACTTCCCGGGTTAATTCCGGGTCCAGTGCTGAGGTGGGTTCATCAAAAAGGATTACATCAGGATCCATTGCGAGCGCACGGGCAATGGATACCCGCTGTGCCTGACCTCCGGATAGTTCTGCTGGGTAATGCTCTGCCCAATCCTCCATACCCACCTGTCTGAGTTCTTCGAGTGCTTTTTCTCTGGCTTCTTTTGGTTTCATCCCTTTGACTTTGATGAGTGCAATCTCCACATTGCGCACCGCTGTGAGGTGATCAAACAGGAAAAAATTCTGGAAGACCATGCCGATTCTCTGCCTGAAATGATTTATTTGTTTGCCTGAGTTGGTGACTTCCTCCCCTCCAAGCCAAACGGAACCCTGGTCGGGCTGAGTTAAGAGGTTGATGCACCGCAGAAGGGTACTTTTTCCTGTACCGGAAGGGCCAATGAAACAGATAGTCTCTCCTTTTTTTACGTCAAACGAGACTCCTTTTAGCACCTCGAGGTCTCCAAAGGATTTGTGAATATTTTCTACTCTGAGTATTGTATCGGTATTTTCCATATTATGCAGCTCCTGTCCCAAATCCTGGGATTTTTATCTTCATTTCAATCATGTGAAGGGCCCTCATTCCTCCATAATTCAGGAGAATGAAAATGCCGGCACACACCAAATATATTGGCATGGTAACGTAGGTCTGTGAGACGATCTGTGATGTTCGTGTCATGAGTTCCATTACCCCAATGGCGTAACAGATTGAGGAATCGGTGAGGATGTTGGGATACTCATTTGACCATCCCGGAAGTGCCACACGCACTGCCTGCGGAAGTATGACATTTCGGATGCTCTGGAGTTTTGTCATCCCAACAGACCGTGCTGCAATCATCTGTCCTTCACTGACTGACTGGATTGCTCCGCGGAATATCTGTGACTGGTAGGCCGCACCTCTCAACCCCAGTACTGTGGCACCAACGAAGAATGCAGAGACGTCCATCCCAAGTCCTGGAAAAATACCGAAATAGAAGAGAAATAATAAAACAAGAATCGGAAGCCCGCGAAAGAACCACACATAAATAGCGATTAAAAAGCGAACCAGACGTTTCCCATAGACCTGTCCCACTGCCATCGGAAGTCCCAGCACCACACCCAAAAAGAGTGCAGATGCAACAAGACCAAGGGTGGCAAATATCCCTTGTATGAGATAGGGAAACCATTCTATAATTATTGTTAAAAAACCCATTAATACCACTCAAAATCTCGCTAATCCTGAACACAATCAATGCTGGACGATTTATCGCACAATATAATCTTATAGGATATAATGTGTGACTGGTAAGCAATAGAATTTGTGGAGTGAATTTCTTCACTCCTTCTGAATTTTTAGTCGATCATTTCGAACTTTGTTTTCAGCTCTTCCCAGTAGGGGTCAGCCATAAGTGCGGTTAGACCTTCATTAATCTGATTTAAGAGTTCTGTATCACCCTTTCGGATGGCTATACCATACTCTTCGCCGGTGTTAATCTCGCCGACAATGACAATTGGCTTCCCCGCAATTGCTTCAAGCATGGGGGGCTTGTCATAGATTGCCGCATCTAACCGATTGTTTTTCAGGTCTTCAGCTACCAAGGGGAAATTATCATAGAGCTTCAGGTTTTCCTTTGGCATGAGACCGGTGTCGATAAGGTTCTTTTCTACCCATATCTGTCCGGTAGTTCCACGCTGTCCACCAATTTTGAGTGTGCCGGCTTTGAAGTCATCAAGGGTGTATTTCGAGTCTTTATTGACTGCAACAGACTGGTTTACTACCCAGTATGGAATAGAGAAATCCACTTTTTCCAGCCGCTCAGGGGTGATGGTCATTCCGGAATAGACCATGTCAATCTTTTTGTTCATGAGTGCAGGAATGATACCGTCCCATGCCATTGGCTGGATTTTAACGTTAAAACCCTGCATTTTTGCTATCCACTTAATGGACTCAACATCAAAACCCTGTGCGTTCCCTGCAGAGTCAATGAATGCGTATGGAGGATACTCTCCATCGATACCAACGATGTACGTGACTTTATCCGGTACATCTCCCTGCGGAGGTGCAGGTGTGTCTTCAGATGACATACAGCCCGCAAATGCGACTGTCACTGCCATGATGAGAACAAGAACCAATCCCAATCCTTTGTGATTCATCAGTCCATTTTATGCGGAACTGTTTATTATATCTTATGAATTGGGTTTGTGGAAAAAAATGGTGGGATAAGCGTTTTTCTGAGGTTATGGGAGTGTGTCTGCAACCTGAACCAGTTCATCGAAGCATCGGGCTTTTTTCAGGAAGAAAAGTGAGATCTTATCTTTCAGGGTTAAATTGAATGTTCCGCCTGCCGCAGGAGGGTGACCTCCTCCGGAGAATTGACGTGCAATGAGATGGCTGATGGGGACGTTTGAACGTATGGAAAATCTGCCGTTTGCTCCGTATATCACTTCAATATCGGTGTGGTAGATGTCCCGTATCTCATGGGCGGTCTCGCTCGGGTATCCAAATATTGGAGCAAATGCAATTTTATATCGGGATTCAATTATTTTCATTTTTTTGATGCTCTTTTTTATTGCATCCTGACGTTCTTTTTCAATAGTCCGGTATTCTTCTTCAATCCAGTCATCCGTGATGATTCCTTTTACCAGACGATCACGGACCGGATTTAGGTTGACTCTTTTTGTGCATATTTGACCCAGCATTTTAGAACGTGGATCAGCGTTCTTCCAAAGATCATAATCACAGACAACCCGGGCGACTTCTTCCGCAGTCGCATCGTTTGGCATGAGATCCTCTGCGCATACCCCCGTTGCGCATTGGGTGGTATCTACCCTGCAGGTTGCTCCAGTTTCCTGAATTGAAATGAGTTCATCGTCTGTCCACCGATGATGATCACGCCAATTAATTATCCAGCCGTTTCTTATGGCTTTCTTTACCAGCTTATCCGCATCCGTGCAGTATCCAAGGTCAGAGATGCTCAGCGTGTGTCCCTTGCCCGGCAAAGCGCCGATGTCACGCAGGAATGATGGAAAAGAACCAACGGATGACCATATTGTGAATATGGCGCCATATTTCATCCGGTGCACTGCATCACATCCTGCTGCGTCAAGATCATTGTGTGAAAGGTGAACTATCGTTATTTTTCGTTCAGAAACTGCTTTCAGCAGATTATCTCTCTTTGAGTTTGAATTTCCCTTTTTTATCCCCATGACAGGTATATGGTTTGGGAGTACGGGAATAAATATCCTGAGTCATTTTTTTGCAATCAAACAGAATGATTTATACGTTTGAATGTTCTATTCTGATCCTCATGCCTTAGTAGCTCAGACCGGGAGAGCGCCAGACTGAAGATCTGGTTGTCGCCGGTTCAAATCCGGCCTGAGGCACTCTTTTTGTTGTTTATTCATTATAATTGTCAGTTCACATCCGGGTGGGTTTGTCTTTTTCCTTTATCACATTTAGAATAGATTGGGACCGGTCTCTCACGCATATCAGCAATCTATTTCTCCTGCCACAGGCAGGTATGTGCATGAACCCCGATGATGTCCTTGAGCTGTTTGATGCGTGTGCAGGCGTTACGTTCAGTACCGCAATCATACATCGCACAGAGAGTGAATGGCAGGAAATCCTCACTCCTGCAGTATACCGTGTTGCCCGAAAGGCAGGGACGGAACCGCCCTTCAGCGGGATATACACAAAATGCGACAAAGAAGGGGTGTATGCATGCGCCTGTTGTGGAACTCACCTGTTTTTTTCCCAGGACAAATTTGACTCGGGAACAGGATGGCCCAGTTTTTCCCGTCCGGTCTCTCCGGATAATATCGAGGTCCATCAAGACTCGTCGTACGGAATGATGCGTACTGAAGTGCTCTGCCGCCGGTGCAAGGCACACCTTGGACATGTCTTTGACGATGGCCCTTTGCCGGACAGAACACGGTACTGCATGAATTCATTGTCTCTGTCCCTTGTTGTTTGCGGAACGGAAATCCCTGATACCAATATGGCTAAATCCGTGCATGAATAAATGCTACTGTATGCGGCCTCATGTGGTTGTCAATCTGGCAATGAGTGCAGATGGAAAACTCTCAACGAAAGAACGCAGGCAGGTCAGAATATCGGGAGATGCTGATTTCAGGCGCGTTGATCTGATGAAATCACAGTGCGATGCGATTATGGTAGGAATAGGGACCGTGCTCGCTGATGACCCCTCGCTGACCGTTAAGGATGCCGCTCTCCAAAAGGAAAGGGTGGATGCGGGATGGGATGACAATCCTGTCCGTATTGTCATTGACAGCAAAGCAAGAACGCCTGTGGATGCGGCTATCCTTCACAAAGGTTCTGGCAGACGGATTATTGCGGTATCTGTATCTGCGGACCCTGCAAAGGTAGCCCTTCTCTCTCCTCATGCTGATGTTCAGGTACATGGGAATGATAAAGTGGACCTCTCATCCTTCCTGGAATATCTCGGAACGCTTGGGATTCAAACTCTTATGGTTGAGGGTGGTGGTACGCTGATTGGTTCTCTTTTTAAAGAAGGTCTGGTTGATGAATTGTTTACCTGTATTGGAAATATCATCATCGGCGGGGCAGATGCACCCACTGCTGCTGATGGTGAGGGCTTTCTATTAGAATGTGATTTTCCCGTTCTTGTTCTCACAAGCGCCACACCTATTGACGAGGGGATTCTTCTGCACTGGACGGTCAGAAAAAAAGAATGAGATTTCAGGAATCGTCCGATTAGCTTCTCATCATCTCATTTTAACAATGTCATCATAAACCTTGTAGCTCGTTCCATCCGTGAAGGATACCGTGACCATAACTCTGTCCTCGCCCTTTGTTGCCTCCCCGTTCTCTACGGTGAATACTGCAGCATTTTCGCCGCCCGTCTTGAGTTTCATATCTTTGGTTGTAGTTTTTCCCGTACCGGATATCACAACTACCTCTATGCTGGTGAGAGCTCCCTGCCCTTTTCCACCACCGAATGTAACAGTGATATCACCGGTTATGGGGTCTTTTGAGGTACCAAAACTCACGGCCTTTGTTGTTGGTATGGCATCCG
>JAAYIO010000035.1 GCA_012523385.1 Methanomicrobiales archaeon | reverse complement strand
TGTCAACGCAAGGTACTGATCAAGGCGATTCATACGCATGTAATTATTACCAAGTGGCAGGTATTATCCTTTTGTTACGAAAAAAAGTAAATTATGCCGTTATCACTGAATTAATGTTAAAATGCCGGATAAAATAGGGAAATGGGGGGTCCTTCAGCGGGTGACCCAAAGGTTATGGATGTTGCAGAATTCATACGCTTTTACATCCGTATTTGGGCAGGGGAAGAAGGCTTCCGGTTTGTCGCCGGGTTTCAGGTGATGGAGCATGAAATCATCACCAGACTGCACACCAATCCACGCGATGTGATGCTCTGGAGTCATCGGATGGGGTGTTGAACCGACCGTGACTTTGATACCTCCCTCTACTTTTTCAACCACAGGCACATGTTTTTCTTTGGCAAAGTCTGCCTTCTGCTCTTCGAGCACCTGCATTTCTTTTCCTGAACAGCTGACTTTAATAGCCTCTATCGAAGGGGCCTTGCACCTGTTGGGGTCCATTACCATTACGGTGCCGCTACATCCGAGGCATTTATAAAAAACGGGATTTTTTTCCATTCACATTCACCTTTTTTCAGACGAGGTTGTTGTCCTGATGACGTTTATAGATTTCGTCTGCGAGTTTTCTCACTGCTGCAAACTCCTGCTCGCCGGGTTTTCCTTTGACATACACCGGTTCGATTATCTCTGCCGTGAGTTTTGGCATCATATCTGCCAGAGCCTGCACCGTCTTTCCACCCCAGGCAAAGGAACCAATAACGCTCAGATAGCGTGCCTTGGGTTTAAGGAGATTGGCAAGGAATGCAATGTGTGCCGCTTTGGGATGCGGCCCGAAAAGGACCGTCGGTGTGCCAACGACAATGGTCGTGGCATCGAGGAGATCCATTGCAATCATACTGGTTGAGGCAATACCAAGATCATAGGGACGCACCTCGATACCCCGCTCTATCAGTGCATCCACCAGACATTGCACCATCATACGCGTGCTGTCGTGCATGGACACAAAGGGGATAACGACGAGGTTCTTGCCCTCCTCAGCAGACCATTCACGATACTGGGAGAGTATCCATGCCGGATTATTATGTACCGGCCCGTGACTTGGTGCAATGATGGCAGGGGATAGTGACTCAACGATATCGATATATTCACGAACCTTTGACCGGAATGGTTGCATGATACTGGCATAATAGCGCTTCCCTTCCTGCTGCAACCGGCATGAATTATCCGAAAAGAGCGGTGATGCAGCAAGGTGAGAACCAAAGAGATCGCAGGAGAAGAGAACGCGGTCTTCCGGCACCCATGTCACCATCGTCTCCGGCCAGTGCACCCATGGCATCGAGTAGAATACCATGGTTTTGTCACCAAGAGACAGGGAGTCGCGGTCTTTTACGACCTGAATACGGTCTTCATCGACTAAAAGCAACAAAAGGAGTAGTTCTTTTCCCTTCTCCGTGGTAATCACTTTTGCTGTGGGGAACAGCTCCAACAACATCGGGAGTGCACCGGAATGATCCTGTTCAGCGTGGTTTGCCACGATGTAGTCCACAGAATCAACCTTTGCCCGAATGAGGTTTGTTATATACTCCTCTTCAAATCCTAGTTCCACAGTATCAATGAGAGCAGTCTTCTCGCTCCCCCGAACAATATAAGCATTGTATGTCGTCCCCTCAGGGAGGTCCATTAAGTCATCAAATGACACCCGGTGCCAGTCAATCACACCTACGGCATCTATGCCAGAAACAATTTCACGTACAACCATATCATTTCACCTCAGTAAATTTTGTCTTTGGAGCCATACAGACAGGACAACGCCTGTCTTCCGGGATTGCAGCGAATGGTGTCCCGGCAGGTATGCCTTTTCCGCCTTTCTTTGGATCGTATAGATGTCCGCAGATCGAACATTTCATACAGGTTTCTGTGTCCATTTATGTATCTCCGATTCCGGAATGCGCCAGTTCAAAAGAGAAAGGCAACCGAAATCTTCCAATGAGTGATTACAGCACCATTCTTTAAAAGGATTATTATCCTAACTATTTTTTTAGTAACCCGGATGATTCATTATTTTCAGAGAGAACAAAACAAGAGTGGCGTTAGGAGGATATTTTGAACGGAAATCCTCGAATAAACCAGTGCAATGGGTTACAATTCCCCAATATCTTCATTCCAGATATCGGAATGGGTTTCAATGTATTCCCCCATCATCTGCACAAGTTCAGGCAGATTCAGGTTCACCACCTCGACACCTTTGTCCAGTAACAAATCCTTTGCACCGGCAAAATTAACCGACTCTCCCACAACCACCTTCGGGACACCAAACTGAACAGCAGCACCCGCACAGAGATAACAAGGCATCAGCGTGGAATAAAGCACCGTATCACGATACTGCCCAATTCGTCCTGCATTTCTGAGGCAATTGATCTCTGCATGCATCAGAGGGTCATTGTCCTGCACTCTGCGATTATGCCCCCGTGAAATAATCTCTCCATCCCGGACCAAAACAGCCCCGATAGGAATGCCGCCCTCGCTCCTGCTTTTTTTTGCCTCGTCAATCGCCGACTGCATAAAAATACTATCTTGTTCCATAACACTACTCCAATTACGTCAGTTTGGAGAGCACAAGAGGATAAAGACTGTCTTTTAACGAACGGTAAAAATGAAGTTGCGTTCGCACACACAAGGAGAGACTGTCACGATTCTCTCGGAAATTACCCTCTTACCACCAGAGGCCATTCCTATTATTTTGATTCCATTCGGTCATAAAAACCAAAAAAATATGATATACAGGTGCCCGTCAGGATGGCTATCTGGACAATCCGAAACTTTCCTCACGCATCCGCATCCTCGACACAGTCGAGTTCAGCAACAATTACAAGGGGTTCGGCAGTCTTTCGGACCATCTTTAGTATTCTCGTGAGGCGTTCGATGCCAATGAAATGCTCGGCCATCACCTGTCCCAGAGGGGAGAGGACAATCTTTCCGTTTCGTTCATGGATGTACCCTTCCTGATTCAGGAGGGGCCAGACATCCTCCATCTCACCAACCATCGTGCCACAGATCTCAGTCAGGCGCACCCGGTCCCCACCGCAGACCACTGCATTGGCGACATACTCCTCGGACGAACCTTCAATATCGTAGATCGGGGAGACCTCTTCCATCTCACCTTTGAGAAGACGTATCGCCACTTCTTCTTCCGTACCGCCACCGGACTCCCGTGAATAGACACCACCCGGTTCTGCGAGGATCACCACTTTCCCCAGATCATGGAAATCAGGCCTGCCCGCACGGCCCATCATCTGACAGAATTCCTGCACCTTCAGCCACGAGATACCCATCGCAAGGGCGTCAAAGATGACCTGAGAAGCGGGAAAGTCCACTCCTGCTGCAAGAGCCGCTGTCGTAACAACCGCAGATATCTCACCCTTCTCAAACTTCATCTCTACATCACGTCGTTCCTTTGCAGAAAGACCGGCATGATAGGGCATCGCCTTCTTTCCGATGGCATCTGACACCGTGTGGCACCGGGCTCGGGAGTTTGTGAAGACGATCGTCTGCCCCCGGAATCCCTTTGACGAGGTCTTTTTGAACTCCTCCAATACCATCTTTTTGATGAGCGGAATCTTCTCTTTACGTTCCGTGAAGATGAGATGACGTTCCAGACCCACAGGACGTGCATCGTAGCGGATAAGGTCACTCTTGAGTTTCTTTGCGAGAAGCGCCGGGGACCCGATGGTAGCACTTAAAAACAGAAACTGAGCATGAGGTGCGACATGACGCAGACGGGCGATAAGCCCGTCAAGGCGGTGCCCCCTGTCCGCGTCCTCCAGCATCTGCACCTCATCGATCACAACCGTCCCCACCTTGGAAAGGCGCTTGCCCATCCGGAGATGATGGTCCACCCCTTCATAGGTCCCGACAATGATATCGGACTTCATACTGCGGCGGGCATTCACCCGGGTCTCCGGGAGACGGATACGGGAGACGCCCGTCAACAGTGAGACATTGAGAAATTCCCCGTAACGTTCAGTAAAACGGTGATATTTCTGGTTTGCAAGGGCAACAAGGGGAACTAAAAAGAGCATTCCCCCCCTACCCTCACTGTGGTTCTTCACTCCCGCCATCTCACCGATAAAGGTCTTACCGCTTGCAGTAGCAGCCACAACCAACTGATCTTTGCCTTTCAAAAGTCCTGCATCGACACAAAGCTGCTGAACCGGCATCAAAGTCGTGACTCCCGACGCCTCTATAAATTTTTGTGGGAGAGGAAGAGCCGTTATGGGCTGCGTCTCCATTATTGCATGGGGTTCAAGCCGGTCAAAAAGCGTCTGTGCAGGTCGGGAAGCTTCAGGCTGTAACATCCCAAGAACACGATCAAGGTCCTGGTACATCTCCAGCATATTCTCCAGATGTCCAATGGACTTCATGCCCATCCCCCCCATATAACCTGCCTCACGGCGAAGTTCAGTTTTGGCACAGTGCATGCAGATCTTCTCTTGCCCGTACTTCACCGAATTCTTCTGATTAAGAGGGGTTATTCGATCGGTGAGAAGACAGGTACGGCAAAGATTGACCAGAGTCACCGGAATCTGTAGGTCACTGCACATGGACCGGAATGCCTCATCTTCCCCGGTAAGAAATACCTTTTCCTGCCGGAGTTCCCGTAGCAGATCCTTTGTCGGTACATGCCGCAGTTGACTCCTGCCTACCTCACGATACCGGAATTCTTTCGGACGGCACCCCTTGCCAGTCTTTGAGAGATCCAGATCCCCACTGCCGGTCACGCGCCGGCCGTCATAAAAATAGAGGCGGTATGGTCCCCGCTGTGGATTTACTATAATACTCATATGAGGCTCAAATCGCAGATCTCATACGAGAGACCAGCACTCTCAAGCCGTTTCAGAAACCCGGTAAATTCCTCATCGACGATGACCATCGCAGAGTTAATCCCGTGGAAAGCGGCCTCTACAACCCCTTCCCTGGCACCGAAGAAGGCATCCTCAGTGAGACCCGCATTCTTCAAAAGCACCTTTGCCTCAATGCCAACTGCACCAATATAGTCGATGCCTTCCAGTGCATCGAGGATACGATCTGGAGAAACACTACGGGACCCTCCCCGCTGGATACGCGGCACCTTGCAGATACGGATGGTTCCCTCTTCAAGTGCAATTATTCCGGAGAGCTTCGAAACCCCGACATCCTCTCCAGGCTCCGCGGCATTCGTCACTTCACCCATGGAAGGTTGCTCTGTTTTAGATGCATACAACAAACCGCCCCGCATGAAGACGCCAACCACATCTCCCTTTGCAAGCGGTTCTTTTGCGAGGGCAGTCCATACAACAACCTCTTTGATGACATCGCTAGTCACATATTTTAGATATGCTTCAAGTGTTTCAGCGGTGTTCGTTACCCACTCCACACCAGTTTTTGTGACATTATATCGACCCCTGCCATCCGAGTTCACAAATCCATCATCCACCATCTCACGAATGTATTCGCTGACGGCCTGCGGGGTGACACCCATCTTTGTGGCAATCTCCTGCTGTCTGACAGAAGGCTGGTTAGCGGCAATCTCCACTAGGATCTGAAAGCGTGTTGTTTCACGCTTGCTCTTGAGCAACGTGCGAAACGGGTCCTCATTGTGACTCGTCAAGCAGCACCAGCCCCTGGCCCCTCACATCAAGATTCGGCACACGTTTGGCGAGACCCTTGATGTAAACCGGGCTCACTTTGTATTTGCGCGCAAGGTCATTGTACGATGTTATTCCGGCACGGACATCCTGCTCAAGATTATCAACCATTGCACGGAGTTCTTCATCGGTCGATGTTGAAATGTAAAGGAGATCACCAAGATCCTCCATGGAACATTGGAATCCTGCCCTGAATCTGGTGTATGTTGTTTTATATTCTTTAGAGGGCCGCTCTCCCGGTTGCGGCATCCGCCACTGCTCCTCAATCAAACTGCCTTTCTTTAGAAG
The DNA here is from genome assembly GCA_012523385.1 of Methanomicrobiales archaeon. Lineage (GTDB taxonomy): Archaea > Halobacteriota > Methanomicrobia > Methanomicrobiales > Methanomicrobiaceae > Methanogenium. Next base: position 15,202 of record JAAYIO010000035.1, on the reverse strand, counting down.
TTCGAGGCATTCAGCCACGCATTCTGATCCGATTTCTGCACAGATCTCTTCCTCAGTCATCCATTGTTTTGCGAGGAGGTCATAGGCTTTTTTGAATTTAGAGTTGCTAAAAGTAACAATGAGTGGAACGATTTCAAGTGGATCATTTACGATCCTGTTATGTCCTGTCAATGTAAAAACCCATGTAGTATTAAACGTATAAACCAATAAAGATTCTCTAGATACCGATCATGCAAGTTAAAGGACAGATATCAATAAAAGGCATAGTCCAGGGTGTCGGATTTCGCCCCTTTGTCTATAAAACTGCACGAGAACTCGGAATGAACGGCACCGTCCGCAATCTCGGCAGTGAGGTGCTGGTACTCGCCGAAGGAGACAATTTTAGTGAATTTGTGCGCCGCCTGTCCCGGGGCACTCCCCTCTCCCATATCGACACTATAACCGTAACCGATTCAGACGAAACGGTACCGAACGGATTTAAGATCCTCGAAAGTGCAACAGGAACCCTCTCGGGTTTTATTCCGGCAGATGTTGCCACCTGTGACGAGTGCATACAGGACATATTCACACCCGGTGGTAGGTATGAAGGATATTGGGCTACCTCCTGTGTGAACTGCGGCCCCCGTTACAGCATCATCTGTAGCCTGCCTTACGACCGTGAACGCACGCGGATGGACGCATTTCCCATGTGCGGCCCATGCAGAGATGAATATGGCAACCCTGCATCCCGCCGCCACCATGCACAGACAATTGCCTGTGATGCCTGCGGGCCAGCACTCTCTCTTCTGCGCACAGACGGCACCCCGGTCGAGGGAGACTCCCTGCATATCGCAGCAGAACTTCTGGACGAGGGAGCGGTCGTCGCCATCCGCGGTTTGGGCGGATTTCACATCGCCTGCACCACCGAGGCGGTTGGACGCCTGAAGGGCACTCTCGGCCGGCAGGAACAGCCCCTCGCCGTGATGGCTACCGCTGAAAAGATAGCAGAGGTAGCTATTGTATCAGCGGCAGAATGGAAGTGATTAAACGGCCCTGTTCACCCCATCGTTGTGCTGGAAAAAAAGGATCCTGAGGCCCTCAAAGCAATATCCAAACTGCATACCCTCGGCTGTATGCTCCGTTATACCGCCCTCCACCATCTCCTTTTCGCGTACCTCGAACACCCAATGCTCGTGATGACAAGTGCCAATCCACCGGGATACCCGATGATCACCGATACCCATGAGGCATGCAAAAAACTCGGCGGGCACGTGGACTACATCCTCACCCACGACCGTATCATCCAGAACCGTTGCGATGACTCGGTGGTGCGTGACGGCAAGATACTCCGCCTTTCTCGTGGATTTGCCCCGAAACGATTAAAGCAGGATCTGGGAGATTTCTGCATCCTTGGCACCGGGCCGGAACTGAATGCAAACATCTCCATCTACCGGGACGGATATTGCATCACCTCACCCCACGTGGGCAACGTGCGCAATCCGGCGACACTTGCATATCTCAAGGAGACCGTAGAACGGACAGCGCACTTCCTGGGCGCTACGTTCGATGTTATTGCCCATGACCTTCATCCACAGTTCCTCTCAACCCGCTATGCACATGAACTTGCAGAGGAGACCGGCGCCATCCTTATGCCGGTGCAGCACCACAAGGCCCACATCGCTGCAGCCACAACCGAACCATGCATCGGGATTGCAATCGATGGGGTCGGATACGGTGAGGACGGAACAATCTGGGGAGGTGAAATCTTTGCCGGAACAGTCCCGGACCTTACCCGTGTTGGCCATCTGGAACCCGTGATGATGCCCGGAGGCGACCTTGCTACCAAACATCCTGAGCGTATGCTCTACGGGATCCTCCCTGAAGAAGAAACGTTAGCACTGCTCGCATCCCGGGGATGGGATCCGACTGCCCTTGCGGTGCTTGAAAAACAAGTGGAACGGCGATTCAATGTCACCATCACCTCCAGCACGGGTCGCGTCCTCGATGCCGCTGCAGCACTCCTTGGTGTCTGCCGGGAACGCACCTTTGACGGAGAACCGGCACAGGTGCTGGAGACTACTGCCGTTTCAGGCAGACCCACCCTCTGGGACCGGGAATTTACCACCGAAAACGGACGCACCATTCTCTCCACCTCTGCCCTCCTCAGAGAGGCTTTTTCCCGGATGCCTACAGAAAAGACGGCAGACATCGCCGCATCATTCCAGCTTACCCTTGCAACAGGTATTGCCGAGATAGCAGTCATGGCAGCTGAAGAGAAAGGGTATAAAAAGATTGCCCTAAGCGGCGGTGTTGCATACAATCAGGCGATAGAATCAGCCATCCGCAAAACCATCATCGCATCGGGCCATGAATACACTCTCAATACCAATTATCCCTTAGGGGACGGGTGCATCTCATACGGACAATGCGTCTGGGCAGGCACTGCTTTGAAACAGAACAGAAAATAAGAAATAAGTCCTGCGGTTAATTTCAGAACAAAAGCAGAGAATTGAGGACATCACGGAGGTTTTCGGAGAGATACGGTTTTTTCAGAACCCCCGAGAATCCCTGCTTATGTAATTCCTCGTGATTCACCTCTGAGGCAAATCCACTGGTTACAATAGCACAGACATTTGGATCAATCTCTTTTAGCTTCTTGATAGCCTCTGTTGCACCCATCCCACAAGGAACAGTCATATCCATAATAACAGCATCATACGGACTACCTGCAACGAGAGCCTTTCGATATTCCTCGACAGCTGTTTCGCCGTCCGGAGTTGCCATCGAGGTATATCCCATCTTTTCAAGAAGAAGACACGTAATTGTACGGATGGCATCCTCATCATCCATAACAAGAATCTTTGCGGTTTTTTGTGTCATGCTTCCGTTTCTCCCCTGCCATTTCCGGCCTTCCCGGTGAATCAGCATACCGCCTCTTACCGGCAATCTGACATGCCCTATTGCATATCACATACAATTACAAAATATGCATATCAAATAGATAAAGATTTGTATATTGGATCACCTGAGGGAGCCAAAACCGACAGCAAAATTTGAGATACTCAGGAGAGACATTTCCCCCCACGCAAAGAGCACTGCAGGAACCCTAAAGAAGAACGACAGAAAAAGGCAGAACAGAGAAAAGAGGAATGAATTCGTTCGTTTCTTCCAAAAATACCCGCATGCTTCACAGTTTATGTGGCTGTGCAATACAGGAGATGAGAATAATGATGAACTCGCATGAGGTCGGTTCAGACCACCCGCCTATCATCCGATTCAGCCCACATCGGATCAACGATTGCAAGAAACGTGAGACGCCCATCACCAGTATTTGCAATATACTGCACGGCACCGGCCGGGATATAAACTGCCTGACCAGCACGAACCTTTTCTGTTTCATCCCCGATATGCATCGTGCCGACGCCTTCCAGGACATAATACACCTCATGGGACCGGGCAAGGCGATGCGGATAGGAAGTTTCCCCGGGTTCAAGATATGCATGAGCCAGACTGAACCGACAGCCCACCGCACCCGAAAAGTGAGAGGGATGTAAAAGCTCACAGAGATGAGTCCCATCCCGGGCATCAAAGACCAGGGATGTATTCAGATCCCGGATGATCACCGGGTAGACCCCTTCGGAACAAAGGCACCCTCAACAAGGGAGCGATCAATCGCATCCGGCACATCGCCTGTGGTCGCATACCGGTACATGATGGCAACGAAGATGCCCTGCAATGCCCCGTAGAGAATCGCTGAAATGACCATGAGGAACAGACCCACCACCACAATCAAAAGACCCACCTCAAACAGGCCCATCACTATGATAAGCACCCCTGCTAAAAACAGGAGCAGTCCAGGAATAAGGATAAGCCCCAGAGAAGCCGAGCCGATAAACGTCTCACCCCAAGTCGATTTAAAAAGATTCCACGACCGTTCAATCGCTGCAAACCCACCCAGATCATTTACCACAATCACCGGAATAACAAAGAATGTGGCAAGCGACCAGGCCGCCCCCAAGAGGGCCGATACAAGCGATACAAGGAGGTTGTCCCCTTCACCGCGAATGAGCTGCAGAATAAGACCCACCGTAGCAGCAACAAGCGTCCAGGAAAATATCTTCCCAATACGGGCAGATGCTGAATGAATACCATCCATGAACGTCGGATCCTTGCCATCCAGGCGCATCAGGGCACAACTGACAAGAGCCGTATTAAAGTAAATAACAATAAAGTAACTCACTACATAGAATGCAAACACCAAAACATATACAAGAGGTGAACTGGCGGATGTGTCAACATCAGAGATAATTCCTGAGAAAAAGAGCGACAGGAAAAACGTTGCCACCACCAGCAGGGTAACCAACCCTGAAATAACCGGAAAGAGAAGCAATTGCCGGTCTTTTTTGAGAATACCAAAGGTCTCTTTGAATAACTGAAACCCACGGCTGAAACGTGACATCATTACCCATCAGGCGTGATGAGATAAATGCATCACGATTTGTGCTAAACTATGGCAAAGAACAGAAGCACACAAAGAAAAACAGAGTTAAAATGTACAATACCGAAAAAAAAAGGTTTAGCCGAAGAGAGCGCCGAGACCGGCCATGCCGCCCTCTTCGTCCTCTTCTTCCTCTTCCTCAACTACTTCTTCTACCGCTGCTGCAACTGCTGCTGCAGGCGCTGCTGCAACTGCAACAGGCGCTGCTGCTGCCTTTGCGACAGCTTCCGCAATATCGACACCATCAAGTGCTGCGATGAGTGCTTTTACACGGGTGTTTTCAACTTCGATACCTGCTGCTGCCAGAACTTTGCTGACTGCTTCCTCAGTTACGTCTTTTCCTGCGTTGTGCAGAACAAGTGCTGCGTAGATGTATTCCATTTCTTATTTACCTCAAATATGTATTATTCAGTCATCCCTTTCAGGCACTTTGCCTGAAGTGATGCACGGCCGATAATCAGTTCAACAATGTCTTTCGTGTATATTGCTGCCTCAACACCAAGACTGCGAGCCTCGCTTGCAGCCTTTGTAATAATTGGCACAATCGTCTGTTCAGTCGGATAGGCTGCGAATACAGCAAGATTGAATGCCTGCTGGGCTGCCAGAACCACATTGTTGTAATATTCAGTCTCATCGATTGCCAGCGCAGACGGCTCATAGAATGCGCCATCGTAGAAGGCTACCTGAAGACTCAGACCGACGTCAATCGGGCGGATGTCAAGTTTGGACAGAACATCAGCCTGCTTTGCAGTGATTACTTCACCTGCTTTGACGAAGACCTTCCTCTCGCGGATAACAACCTTTCCACCTTCAATAGCGGCAGGAAGACCTGCCTGCTGGAACGTTCCAACGATTGGGCCCGGCTTAAAGCCAGTTGGGCCTTTCTCAACGACAATGTCCTCAGGAGCAACGTCGCCAGGGCGGGCTACCATCTTGGTCATCGTCTGTTGGAGCTTCCGATAAAGCTGGAAGGGGTTGTCGTTCGTGTATATCAGTGCACTGTGCCCGTCAATGTATGAGTTAACGCCGTCAATCGGCGCACCCATTGATGCAAAGGCGTGCTCGATAAGAGTATTTCTTGACATACGCAGGACAGCCTTACCCTGAAGGTCTCGGCGCATCTCCTGCATCTGCTTTGCGGGGATTCCATGCAGGTCTACAAGACCCGTAAGGGAATAATCCCCGGCAAGCGAAATGATCTGATCGACTTCATCCTGTTTCCACTGGGGCAGATTCGTCGTATATAATGCCATTATATAATCCTCACTGCCGGACCCATGGATGTCTTTACATACACTGACCGGATATTCAACGCACCGCTTTCCAGTGATCCCTCAACCCTGTGCAGTACCGCCTCGATGTTCTCTGCAAGCGCATCCGGGCCCATCTCAACGGTGCCAACCTTCACGTGGAAGGTGGTCTTGTCCTTTGAGCGGAACTTAACAGATTTGCGTAGACGTTCGACCATGGGGCCGACATCCATCGTTGGCGGAACAGGGGTGGGCATCTTACCGCGGGGACCGAGGCGTGTACCGAGCCAGCGGCCAACAAGTGGCATGACAGCGGTTTCTGCGAGGAAGAACCGGTACTCGTCCGCAAATAAGCGGGCTTCGCGAGGTTCTCCTCCCAGACGCTCGATCTCTTCAGGTCCGATGATGAGGTCTACACCTGCAGCTTTCGCCTGAGTGGTGATATCTCCTTTTCCAAGCACACAGATCTTTTGGGGCTGACCTGTGCCATTGGGCAGAACCATCGTCTCATCAATACGGTTTTTAGGCTGCGCCATGTCGACGTTCCGGAGGTTCACTGAAATTTCAATGCTCTCCGGGAACTTACGTTCAGGCGCGGCCTCCATTGCCGCTTTCACGGCATCCAGAATCTGGACCCTATTAACCATTCATTTTCTCCATAGTTCAACGACCCGAGATCCGGATCTTCTATAGGTTTTCATAGTCTATTCCGCGAGAATGCTATCGTACTCGCCTGCATTTATCTTTGGGAATATCTCTTTTGGATCCATTCCTTCGACGGTGACACCGACACTCACACATGTCCCGATAACCTCTTTTACGCGGTTTTTCAGGTCATATGAGATCATGTCATCAGCCTTCATGCGGGCAATGCGGACAGCAGCCTCGAGCGGAAGGTTTCCTACCTTCTGGAGATTGGGTTCACCTGAACCCTTTGCCAGACCGACCTCTTTCATAATGAGGGCAGTGGTTGGAGGGATACCTACGGTAACGGTGAAGTTCTTCTTGTCGTCGACAGTAACGATTACAGGAACCTGCATACCGTTAAATCCAGACGTCTTGCTGTTGATCTCATCAACAACCGCCTTCACGTTAATTCCGAGGGGTCCCAGAGCAGGTCCTAATGGAGGACCTGCTGTTGCCTTTCCGCCGGATACCAATACCTCGACTACTTCTCCCATTGTAATATCACCAGGCTTCGATGCACCTGTAGACAGGTAACACTCAGCGTGGGTCATTACAGGTCTACACACAACCACTTAAAACTACGGGAACATCGGGAAAAAAGAGAGAGGCTTAATCCTCAGGTGCCTTCTCGATGACGCGGACATTATCCCCGCGTACCGTAATAGGAATGGGCACCATTGATTCATACAATTCAAGCGTAACTTCTTCTTTTCCTGCGTCAACACGCTTGACAACAGCTTTTTCGCCTTTGAACGGACCTGCAATGAGCTCGACAATCGTGCCCTCTTCAATACCACTCACCGCGGGTTTCGGTTCAAGGAAATGTTCAACTTCACTGAACTCACTCTCGCCCTTCACCACTGCACGCGCATTGGGGATAAGGCGGACAAGTTGTTCCATCCGGGCGTACTCATCCGGTGTTTCAATAAAGACATATCCACGCACCTCATCCGGGGCCATAAGTGCGGTGATGACAAATTCGTCATGGTCCTCAAGAACCTTGACAATATCATCCACGACCTTGCGCTCCTTGTTGGCTGTCGTCTTGATCGCGTAAATCTTATTTCCAAACTCGCTGCTCATTATTATCACAGGGGAGCAAATTCCATCAGTTTGTATACAATAAATCCGAGCATACCAATGATCAGGATACCTATTGCTGCAACGATAGCGATTTTATTAAATTCTTCACGAGTGGGTGTCCGCGCCAGTTTCAGGACACGCCAGTATTTCTTGAATATTTCTTCATTTATTGTTTTTAAATCAGCCATTTACGGTCACCTGAGGAAATCAATATCAAATTCGGAGGATTTTTTCTTTGCGGAGAACATCTCGTTACGCCCATATATTTGAGGAGAGTTCACGCCGGTTACGACAAGCATGGTGCGCATCCTGCCCTGCATACTGGGGTCGACCTGAGCACCCCATATAATCCGGGCATCCGGGTCAATACGCTCATATACTTCCTTAACGACACCTTCTGCCTCTGCCATCGTCATATCAGGGCCGCCGACCACATTCACGAGAGCAGCGGTTGCACCAGATATGTCAACATCAAGGAGAGGCGAACGCAGGGCTTTCTTTACGGAGTCTGCAGCCTTGTCTTCACTGTCACTTTCACCCATACCGATCATTGCCACACCGCCGCGTTCCATAACGGTCCGGACATCAGCAAAGTCGAGGTTCACGAGACCCGGCTGGGTTATCAGTTCAGTGATGCCTTTAACTGCACGCATTAAAACCTCGTCAGATACCTTAAAGGCTGCTGAGAGAGGGAGGCGCGGCACAACCTCAAGGAGGCGATCATTCGGCACGACAATGACAGTGTCCGCAACGTCACGGAGACGTTCCAGACCCGCTTCTGCGTTTTCCATCCGAATTGCCCCTTCTGCAGTGAAGGGGAGTGTCACAACGGCAATCGTCAGTGCACCCGTATCCCGGGCAGCTTTTGCAATCACCGGTGCAGATCCTGTACCGGTCCCGCCGCCAAGTCCTGCGGTGATAAAGACCATATCACAGTCAACCAAGGACTTGTTGATCTCCTCTATGGTCTCAAGGGCGGCATCTTCTCCGACCTGCGGAACAGAACCGGCGCCAAGACCGCGGGTACGTTTGCGGCCAATGAGAATTCTTGTATCAGCCTTTGTACGGATCAGATGCTGGGCATCTGTATTCAATGCAATAAGTTTTGCACCATGGATACCCTCTTCGGTCATCCGTGTCATCGTATTCGAACCGCCACCGCCACACCCGATGACCGCGATACGTGTCTGTAACTCTTTGAGAATCTCCTCAAGTTCCAGATCACGTTCGTTGGACGCGTCAACGATGTATCCAGACTCCTCATTTGTCCGTTTTATTGCCTCTTCTACGATTGATCTCATAGGTAATTCTCCAATCCCGGGACGTGGATCACCCGTTCAGTCACGAAAGAGACCATGTCCGGCGTTATTATTGTGCCGTCAATCTCGATCTTCTGTCCTGCCGCCAATCTGCCAAAAAGTGGTCCTTTCGGAACCCCCAGAGTGCATGCTTTTTCCGGGTCGAAACTCACTTTTTGGATGATAATACTATTATCGCTGGCTTGGGCAGATCCATCGCTGGTTATGATTTTGACGCATGATGATATTAAAAGATGCAGTACTTGTGATTCATACTGCACAAAGGTAAGGAAAAATGGCACAGGTGCGCCCCCTGATGACATGAGCGCAGCAACAGGAATGTTTTCTATAGAATGCCAGAATTTTTGCTCATCCAATTTCAGTGTTTCCTGGAATAATTCGTTTGGGATGCGGACAATTATCGGTTCACCAGCCCCGGAAAGGGCCATCAACCTGAGGGATGCGCCGGGTAATTCGACCTGCGCCATCTTTCGCATCCTGAGGTAAAGCGCGAGAGAAAGGGGCCCAATCATACGCAATTCACTCTCAGAAACTCGGGGAATGCCGCATTCACGAAGAATGTCAGATATCTTTTCTACATGTTCTCCAGGAAGGGCTTTTCTATCAATATAGGCCGCTTCAGCACCAGTCTGCCCCGCCATCTGACGAACCATCGCGGCATCCATGCCCGCCACCTCCCGTGTGTGTGCAATATGACCCCATGCCGCCCTGCCGGAGAGGGCGATATCTGTTTCACGCGTTGCATAATGGTTGCCCCCAAAGCCAATGAGGGGAATGACAGACCCCGGTCCCGCAGTAAAGACCTGAACAAGGGCATCTGCAACCGCCGCCCCACAGGCAGGGTCAGTCCATTCTGCCTCGGTACTTCCTATTTCAATAAAAAAGGAGGGAGTCGTAAGTCCGGTCGGACCATGGTGCGTCACTTCATACGAGACACGAAATCCCTCAGGTGCACGAGGAGCAAGAGCACATAATGCCGCATGCATCCACGCAGGGGCGGCGCGGGAGAGCGTCTGGGCCTCTCCGCCAAGCGCTGCATCACCGTAATTGCCGGTGACATGCACGGTCAGGACAGGGACCGGATTTTTTGAGGTGTGCCGCGAGAGAAAGATGATGAGATCTGCTTCGGCCCGTTCATCAAGATGCTCTTCATAGATCAACCGACCTGGCGCGGTCATAAACCGCAAGGTGTGCCCTGCCCATCGGCACTCCTCGCCGTCAAGTCCTTCTGCACCAACGCGGGGAGCGAGATGCGCTCTGATATTGCACCCAGCCGGATCTAATATTGAGTGGATGAGGGCAATTTTCACCGGCATACCCCATTTGCAGAGTCATTTCCTGCTGCATCAACAGCCAGACGAACCGCTTCCTCTGCACTATTGCACGGCACCACACCGGGAATCTCCCAGGTACGGATGCCGAATACCGGGCGCCCCAGTTTCAGGGCCATCGCAATCTCTGAGAGCGTGCCATATGAACCACCCACCGCAATGACCGCCTTTGCAGCTGATACCAAAACGGCATTCTGGCCCAGCCCAAGAGCGGTGGGTAGGGTTACCGTACAAAACTGATTCGCCTCATCGGCCCCGCGGGGGAGAATACCTACTGTCACTCCGCCGGCACCGGCGGCACCCCGGCAGGCGGCCTCCATCACGCCCCCGCGTCCGCCGCACAAAAGGACGGCACCTGCTGTGGCAATCAGTCTCCCAACATCTTCTGCCACGCGTTCCTCCTCGGCATCGCAGGATGCAGAACCGAGGACTGCAATCTGAAGGGAGCACATATTATTCATCTTTCATGATCTCCTGAATGTTTCGTATAAATGTACATCCACACAAATACCTATCTTTCTGCAGATACTAAATCTCTGGACATATAGTCTGAGGAATTTTTGTATGAGAGAGGTCACGAGTAGTTTTAACGCAGAGGAGGTGGAGGCAAAAGTCCGCTCCTTCTGGGATACCGACAATATTTACGCACAGGTCAAGGCACAGCACGCGGGTAGTCCCCCCTGGTTCTTTGTGGACGGCCCTCCCTATACCACCGGCCACATCCATCTCGGCACTGCATGGAATAAATTAATCAAGGATTCAATTCTCCGATTCCGCCGCATGCAAGGCTATGATGTCATCGACCGGGCAGGCTATGACATGCACGGCCTTCCCATCGAGGTAAGAGTAGAACAAGAACTCGGCTTTGCGTCCAAAAAGGATATTGAGACCTACGGCATCGAACGCTTCATCGAGAAGTGTAAGGATTTTGCCATCACCCACAAGGAAATAATGTCGGATCAGTTCCGTGGTCTGGGTATCTGGATGGACTTCACCAACCCTTACCAGACCATCACCCCCGACTACGTGGAAGCAGCGTGGTGGACCCTGAAGCGTGCAGAGGAGAAGGGTCTTCTTGAACGCGGATACCGTGTCGTAAACCTCTGCCCCCGTTGTGAAACCGCCATTGCCGACTCGGAAGTAGAGTACTCGGACAAGGAAGACCCATCAATCTTTGTAAAGTTCCCTTTGCTGGACCGTGAAAACGAATACCTCGTGATATGGACCACCACCCCATGGACCCTGCCTGCAAACGTTGCAGTGGCCGTCCGTGACGACTTCACCTATGCCCGTGTCCGGGCAGTCAGAGAGGGAAAAGAGGAGTTTCTCTGGATCGGCGAACCGCTTGTTGAAGAGGTGCTTAGGAAAGGCCGATACCAGGACTTCATCGTCCTTGAAACAGTCACCGGTGCCGCGCTCATCGGGATGCGCTACCGCTCACCCCTCGAAGAGCAGGTGCCCATCCAGAAGGATATCGAGCACCGGGTTGTCTTTGCCGACTATGTCACTATGGAAAACACCGGTCTCGTGCATATCGCACCGGGCCATGGGTGGGATGATTCTATTGTTGGTCAGAAAGAAGGCCTTGTTTCCCTCTGTCCGGTCAATAACGCGGGAATCTTCACCGCTGACGCCGGTATCTTTGCCGGCACCTTTGTGAAGGATGCCGACCCGGCCGTGATGGATGCCCTTGGTGACAACCTTCTTGCAAAGAGGAAAATAGTTCACCGTTACGGGCACTGCTGGCGCTGTAAGACGCCTATTATCATGATCTCAACAGAGCAGTGGTTCATTGCGATCCCAAAGATCAAAGACAAGATGCTCTCCGAGATTGCACGGGTGAAGTGGCAACCAGACTGGGCGGGCTCAGCACGGTTCCATGATTTTGTTGCAGGTGCCCGTGACTGGTGCATCTCACGCCAGCGCTACTGGGGCATCCCGATTCCGGTCTGGGAGTGCGATTCCTGTGATCTCCGCCGGGTAATCGGGACCGTGGCAGAGCTCAATGAAGCCGCCGGGACGGCCCTTACCGATCCACACCGCCCATATGTAGATGCTATAACCATCCCCTGTACCTGCGGCGGGACGATGCGGCGGGTCGATGATATCTTTGATGTCTGGTTTGACTCGGCGATGGCATCATGGGCCACACTCGGATACCCCCGAAAGACGGCAGAATTCGAGCGCCTCTGGCCGGCGGCATTCATCACTGAAGGGCAGGACCAGACACGCGGCTGGTTTTACTCCCAGCTGGGTGCATCAGTGATAGCCTTTGACCAGGCACCCTACGATACGGTTCTCATGCACGGCTTTGCACTGGACGCAGAAGGCCGCAAGATGAGTAAATCCATCGGTAACGTGGTCACTCCTGAAGAAGTGGTGGCAAAGGTCGGTGTGGACGTGCTTCGCCTCTATCTGCTCTCTGCAAACGCCCCATGGGACGACCTGAAGTTCAACTGGGAAGGAGTCCGGACCATCAACCGCACGATCAATATCCTCTGGAATGTCTACCGATTCCCACTCCCCTATATGATCCTTGACGCATTTGCACCGGAAACCGCTGCAGACGGCACTTGGAGCGGAGAATATATACGGGCACACCATTCAGAGATGCCGGAAGAGGACCGCTGGATCATCTCACGCGTCAACAGTCTTGCCGCACAGGTCGGCGGGGACGTGGAGAGCGGTATGCTCCACAAGGCCACCCGCGCCTCCCTTACCTGCATCCTCGAAGACGTCTCACGCTGGTATGTGCAGCTGGTTCGGCCGCGGATGTGGCTCGAAGAGGATGCACAGGAAAAACGTGAGGCATATGAGACGATGTACTACGTCATGCGACGCATCTGCTCGGCTTTGGCGCCATTTGCACCGCACATAACCGAAGAGATCTATGGAAACCTCAGAACGAGCGCAGACCCGGCAAGTATTCACATGTTGCCATGGTTTGCAGGCGATGACACACTCATCGACGCCAACCTCGAAGCAAAGATGGATGTTATCCGCTCCTTTGACGATGCTGTTGCCACTGCGCGTCAGGACGGTAACCGCAAACTCCGCTGGCCGATCAGCGATACCTACGTGATCACCGACAGTGATACCGTGGAAACCGCCATTACGCAGATGAACGACCTTGCCTGCCAGCGCGCCAACAGCAGAACCGTCACCGTTGTCCGCGGCGCATGGGACCGGATGGGTTGTTCTGCAGAACCAGTGATGCGGGGCATCGGTCCGGACTTTGGCAAAGACGGGCCAAAGGTAAAGGCAGCAATTGAGGCCGCAGATGCCGCAGCTCTGAAAAAGGCCATCGACCGAGACGGAGAGGTGACCATTGACGGATTCACAATCACAGGAAAACACATCGCCTTCTCAGAAAAACTGCCGGAGAACATCTTTGCAGCAGAGATGGACGATGCCACCGTCTGCGTAGACATAACTCTCACACAAACGCTGGAAGGCGAAGGATTTGCCCGTGAAGTTGTGCGGAGGATTCAGGAGATGCGTCGCCAGCTGAACCTAAAGATGAAAGACTTCATCACCGCAGATGTAGCCATCACCGACATGCGCGTGCAGGCACTTCTCGCAGGCATTCATGAACAAGAGATTGCCGGAGAAGTCCGCGCCACCTCACTTTCCATCATCCCTGCCGCAGGGGAAACAAAGAGCGAGGGTCTGACCACCGAATGGGATGTTGAGGGAGTCCAAATGATTATCCACATCCAAAAATCTCCTGCATAAATCAACATTTATTAGGATCAGCAGATGGGAAATCACGCCGGGATTCCCATCACCCGCACTTTAAAAAAATAGAACGAATCATCTCAGCCGAGATGGGAACGAAGCCAGACCTCACCGTCTGGTTCGCTAAAGAGCGGGAGATCATCATCCCGCACGGTTACCCGGCGTATCGCAGTGACGTGCTCTGAGGTCTTTGGATTATACCCCTCTTTTACGAATTCCGTCTGATAACAGGCAATGCCGCGCCGTTCCCAGGCAGGAGTCTTTGACAGATTGATGCCCCGTTCAAACATCATCTCATGCATTGCCGGCCCTTTCATCCCCCGAAGAGCACGCGCCGCCTGCGTTCCGGTCATTCCCTCTGCAATCAACGCCTGCTGACAGTATCCATTGATGTGGTTGCGCCAGGCCTCCCGCTGACGCATAGCCATATAGGCAACGGCCGCTGAGGCGTCTGCTACAATGACGCGTGAGTCAAATGCCAGCGGTTCTGTCACATGCAGGGCAATGGTGAGAGCACTTGCCGCAAATGAGGCACAGACCGAGTCAATCTTCTCCACCCGCCCGTTGAAAGGCGCAAGGGGAAAGAAGAGAGAGATTTCGTCTGAAAATGTATAGGCAAACGATGGCTGGAGCCCGGATGACGACACCAACTGCTCAGAGACCGCCGCCATGGCATCAGAAAACCTCAGATCATAGGGCTTTTCAAACCCCATATCTCGGGTTAACCGGTGAAACGCCCGCCCGTCAAGCCTGACGATGAAGGGAGGAAAAATCGATAGATTTCTGAATATTTCCCGTTCCTGCATACTGATCATCTCCGGAGATGCCGGAACCGGAGGGGTCGCAGGAACCAAAAAAACTTAACCTGCACGCCCGGATTCATTATTCCTCTATGATCTCTGTGCGACACATGCCTGCAAGGTGACGGATAATGATAATGTCACCTACGGCCCGGATAATGCGGTACGGAATCTTTACTCCCTTGAAATTGGTGAGTTCAAGCACCTCACGATTCACGTTCCCCAACGCAAGTGACTCCAATTTTTTTGTATCAACATTAATGATAACGTCTTCCACGTCACCGACGTAGACAGCGTTTTCGGTATAAACCTTCATTCCGAACAACTCGGTTATTGCGCTCTTCATCGTAATCACTGGAACATATAATCATTAGATATTAAAAATATAGTCCATTCACATGGACGGTTCCTTTGAGATTGGAAAAATAGCAGGCATCCCGATAAAAATTCATTATACCTTCTTTTTGATCATTCCGATATTTGCCATCATCATCGGAACCCAGATAGAACTGACGGT